>NZ_SDLS01000015.1:0-220838 GCF_004522315.1 Amycolatopsis sp. CFH S0740
CACCCCCACCAGCAACAACAGGATGAAAAATCCTCAATGGACGCGCTCACTACCGCCATCGCCGACCGAATACCAGACTTCCGCGAACGCGGTCTCCAAGAATCCCGCGCCCCGCTAGTGCTTTACACCTCCGACGAAGCGCACCGCAGCGTAGTCAAGGCCGCCGCCCTGCTAGGAATCGGCCTGGACAACGTCCGCACAATCCCCACCGACGCCCATTTCCAACTGCGTGTCGACCTGCTAACCCGAGCGATCGCCGAAGACCGCGCCGCCGGAAAAGAACCGTTCTGCGCAGTAGCGACCGCAGGCACAGTCACCACCGGCTCGATAGACCCCATCGGCCCCATCGCAGACCTCTGCGAAAAAGAAAAACTCTGGCTACACGTAGACGGCGCATACGGCGCCCTTTTCGTCCTAGCCGATTCAACCCGCGACGCACTGCTCCCGCTGTCCCGGGCAGACTCCATCACCCTGGACCCGCACAAGCTGCTCTTCGCTCCGTTAGAGGCGGGAGCCCTGCTGGTCAAGGACATGGCGAAGCTGCGCAACGCCTTCGCCTTCTCCTCGTCGTCGTCCTACCTCACCGCAATCGACGACGCCCACCTGCTCGACTACATGGACCACGGCCCGCAACTTTCCCGCAGTTTCAAGGCTTTGAAAGTCTGGGCTGCCCTGCGCACCTTCGGCGTAGGCACCTTCCGCACAGTCACCGAACGCTGCCTGACCCTGGCCACCCACCTAGGCGCCCACATCGCCGCCGCCCCCGGGTTGGAGTTGATGAACCCAGTCACGCTCACCGCAGTCTGCGTCCGAATGCCCGGCCGCAACACCGAAGCACACGCAGAACTCCTCACCAGACTCCACGAAGAAGGCACCGCAATGCTGGGCCCAGCCAAGGTAAACGGGCAGGCCTGCGTCCGCGCCTGCGTCACCAACCACCGCACCACCGAGGCAGACATCGACCTACTGGCCAACCGCCTAACCGCTATAGCCCGCACCCTGCCCGAGCAGTGAGGGCCACCCTCACACCCCCTGATTCCCTCAGGGCCCCCCTCACGACCCTAAAACCGCAGCAGACACACCCAACGAGCGAGGCACCCACACCTCCCCCGCACCCCGATACGAAGCTCCCCTGCGGTTCGGGGGTGCTTGTCAAGGCATCTTTCCCGCCTTGACAAGCACCCCCGAACCGTCAGCACAATCAAACTTCGGGGTGCCCCACGCAACCAACGGGCGCAATGTCGCCGCCAGGCGACGAGCCGAATCACCCCACAAACACCAACGGCCCCCGCCTGCGGATCCAGCCCAACCCTCCGCAACACCACGTAACGCGCGTAACGCGCGTAACGCGCTGACGCGCTCAGACCCCTAAAGGCAAATAATGTTCAAAACACAAGGCGGCTCATGGCTGCTCGACGAAGCCGGCTGGCTCGAACTCGACGGCGCCGACGTGCTCGTCGACGGCTGAGTCGGCCCAGTCGGACCGGTCGTTTCCGGCCGCTCACTCGACGACGGACGCGCCGGAGCGGAATCAGCCGGGTGCTCGGCAGTGCTGTGCTCGCCGAACGGATTGACGTTCGCCTTGGTCGAAGGCGCGTCCCCCGCGCCGGCAGTGCCCTCTTCGGTCTCCTCGCCGGTGGGCGTCGGCGGGTTGGTCTCGTCGACGCCGCCCGCGCCGCCGGTGCGGTCCGGCATCTCGATCACGCGCATCTCGGTGATCCGGGCGGCCCCGTCGTTCGCCGTGGTCCCGTACGAGACGAGCATTGCCGCAGCCCCGCAGCCGACGATCACCGCGAGCATCACCGAAACCATGCGCCACCTGGACCGGGACGGCGGCGGGATCCGTCGTTCGTGTCCTTCGCGCACCAACAGCTCGGCGACCGAAACCTCGTCGTTCACCAGCGAGACCTTTCACCAGGAGTGGCCTATTCCTACCGGATGCGGCCACCGAACGGGTGACAAAGAGAGAAACCTTCTACCCAGAGTGCTCACTCTAGCTGGTGTGAATCACAGCGCATTCACAGCTGCGCTTAGCCAAAATCCCAGCATGCCCAGCCACTCTGGACGCATGTCGCTGCGCGAGCCGGACCCGGCGCCCCGCCCGGCACGCAGTGCTGCCGCCACCGGAACTCCCCGGAAGTGGCGCTCCTTGACGTGGCTGCGCGGACGGACGCCCGCCGTCCAGCCGGTCTCCGTCCCGATGGCCGGGAAGCCGGAACCGGGCAACCCGGGCACCGCCGCGGCAGCGGCCCCCACCAGAGCAGGCGGCACCCAGTTGGTCGAGATCATCGACGGGTCCTCGCGACCGACGGCGACGGCCGTGCTGACCAAGGACGACCCGGCCGCCAGCTCGCTCGAACTCGTCCAGCCCGTGCCGAGGCTCCCCTTCCTAGCCGCCGTCCCCGCGAGCTGGCGGCCGAAGCGCGCCTGGCTGAGCCTCGTCCCCAGCCCGCGGTCCACGCCGTTCACCTTCGGTTACCTCGTCCTTCTGCTCGGCACCTCGCTGCTCCTCCGCTTCGGCAGCTCGAAGCTCACCGACAAGCTCCTCGCGGTCTCCAGCACCGACGCGCACAACATGGCGCGCCACCCCCTCACCGCGCTCCTGACCAGCGCGTTCTGGATCGCCGACGGCGGCTGGCTGCCGTACGCGGTGATCTTCGCGATCGCTGTCGCCCCGTTCGAGCGGCGGTTCGGCGGGCTCCGGACGGCGCTGGTCTTCTTCAGCGGGCACGTGCTCGCCACGATCGCTACCGAACTGCCGGTCATGGCCTTGATCCACACCGACGTCCTGCCGCATTCCGCGGGCCGCTGGCTCGACATCGGGGTCAGCTACGGCTTCCTCACCACCGCCGGCGTGCTTGTCGCGCTGCTGCGCGGGAGGGCTCGGATCGCCGGGATCGTGGCCCTTGAGCTATTCGTTATCGGCGTCTACGTGACCGACGATCCGGCCAGTCTCGCCTCCGTCGTGACGGTCCTCGGACACGCCTGTGCGGCCCACTTCGGCCTGCTCGTGTGGGGTCCGCGACTGCGCAGCGTGCCCCGCATCGCCCGATAGCACCCACCTTCATCGTCCGGACGAGTGACGCAAGCAGCTCCCCGTGCGGATATACACAGGCTTCACTCGGTGGTGTAATCGACGGGCCATACGCCGACAAGGGGGATCGGAAGCACCATGGAGGCTGACGCCCTGGCCGGTGAACCGGGTGGAATCACCCGGCGCGCCCAGCTAGCGGGCCTGCGGCCGGACGCCGGCGCGGGGGTCCTGTTCTCCCTGCACGCCTCCGAACCGGCGACCCTCACCTGGCTGCCCGGCCTCGACGCGGTGCTCGGCCTCCCCGGCGCGACCGGCAAGGAGCTGTGCGACCGGCTCACCGAGCTGCTCCGCCCGCTCACCGCGAACCTCCGCCGCACCCCGCCCGGCCGCGATTTCGAACTCGAGCAGCCGCAGGACGGTCCCGACGGCACCGCGCGCCGCATCCGGCTGCGTGCGCGGACCGTCGGCGAACAGGACCACACGACCGGCCTGCTCGGCGTCGCTTCGGCGGTCGCGGAGACGGTGCCGGAGAAGTCCGACCTCGCGGAGCTGTCCGACCGGTACCAGCTGCTGATGGAGCAGAGCCCGGACGCGATCTGCGTGTACTCCGGCGGCGTCGTCACCTACGCCAACCAGGCGGCGCTCGACCTGTTCGCGGCACGGGCGGCGCACGAGGTCGTCAGCCGCGAGTTCGCGGACTTCGTGGCTGCCGAATCCGCGGACCTGCTGGAGGATCCCAGCGCGGAACCCCGCGAAGCGGTGCTGAAACGGTTGGACGGGAGCAAATTCGTGGCGGAAACCGTTTCGGTGCGCACCAGCGACTCGAACCCGCCGTCGTTCCAGGTGGTGATCCGCGACAGCACCGTCAAACACGCCGCCGCGGCCGCCGTCCGCGCGCAGGAAGCGCTGGTCACACACGTCAGCGACGCCGTCGTCACGATCACCGCCGAGGGCATCGTCACCGGCTGGAATCCGGCCGCCGAGACCGTCTACGGCTGGCCCGCCTCGGAAGCGCTCGGCAGGCGGGTGCACGAGGTGCTCGGCATCGACCCGTCCCCGGCCTCGATCCGCGACGGCGACGCCGAGCAAACGCACCGCTGCCGGGACGGCTCGCCGCGGCAGGTCCGGGTGTCCGCGACCGAGACCGTCGACGGCTTCCTCCTGGTCTGCACGGACGAAACCGCACGTCGCCGCGTCGAACAGCACTACGCGACGGTCGTCGCCGCGCTCGACGAGGGCGTGCTGGTGATCGACCCGACCGGGCTGATCCAGTCGGCGAACCCGGCCGCCTGCCGCATCCTCGGCGTCCCCGAAGCGGACCTGCTCGGCGTACCGTGCACGACGCTCGTGCTGTTCGACGAGGACGGCAACCGGATCCCCGACGACGAGCTGCCGTCCATGCACACGCGCCGCACCGGGATCACGCACAACGGCCTGGTCGTGCGTCTGCGCCGCCCCGACGGTCGCGACGTGTGGGTGTCGCTGACCTCGCGGTTGCTCGATTCGGACGACCCGAAGGGCGTCTCGGTGGTCACGTCCTTCACCGACATCACCGAACGGCGCGCGATCAGCGCCCGGCTGGCCCACGAGGCGACCCACGACCCGCTCACCCGGCTCGCCAACCGCACCCTGGTGCTGGACCGGCTCGACCGCCGCGACGGCAGCGAGGCGGCCGCCGTGCTGTTCCTCGACCTGGACAAGTTCAAGCTGATCAACGATTCCCTCGGCCACCCGGTCGGCGACCAGGTTCTGCGCATCGCGGGCGAACGGCTGCGCCGGGCCACCGGTCCCGACGACGTCGTCGGCAGGCTGGGCGGCGACGAGTTCGTGGTCGTCACGTCCGCGACGACCGGTCCCGCGCAGGTCGGCGTGTTCGCCGCACACCTGCGTTCGGTGCTGGCGGAACCGGTTTCGGTGCACGGCAGGCAGTTGCACCTGGACGCGAGCATGGGCATCGTGCTCGTGGAACCGGACGACCGCCGCAGCGCGGAGGATCTGCTGCGCGACGCGGATGTCGCGATGTACCAAGCGAAATCCCGCGGCCGCGGCCGGTTCGAATTCTTCGACGTCGCCCTGCGGAGACGCATGCAGCGGCGGTTGCGAATGGAGCAGGACCTCCGCGACGCTGTCCACAGTGGACAGCTATGGCCCGCTTACCAGCCGGTGGTCGACCTGCGCACCGGCGAAATGGTCGGCGTCGAGGCCCTGCTGCGCTGGACCCACCCGAAACACGGCGCGATCTCGCCCGCGGAATTCATCCCGCTGGCCGAGGAAAGCGAACTGATCAACGTGCTGGGCAAGTACGTCCTGCGCGACACCACGCGCGAACTGGCCGCGCTGCGCACCGGCCGGGGCCTCGACTTGAGTCTGAAGGTCAACCTCTCGGTCCGGCAGCTGGACGACCCGCACCTGGTGCCCGCGGTCCGCGATGCCCTTGCCACCACCGGCTTGCCGCCCGGATCGTTGACGCTGGAAGTCACCGAAAGCGCCCTCATGCGCGATACGTCGGCGGCCGCGGAAGTGTTGTCCGCCTTGCGTTCTCTGGGCGTTCTGCTGGCGATCGACGACTTCGGCACTGGCTATTCGTCGCTGGCCCAGCTCCGTCGGCTGACACTGGACACGCTCAAGATCGACCGCTCG
Organism: Amycolatopsis sp. CFH S0740; assembly: GCF_004522315.1. Classification (NCBI taxonomy): domain Bacteria; kingdom Bacillati; phylum Actinomycetota; class Actinomycetes; order Pseudonocardiales; family Pseudonocardiaceae; genus Amycolatopsis; species Amycolatopsis sp. CFH S0740. The sequence continues at coordinate 5,675 of NZ_SDLS01000015.1, forward strand.
TTCATCACCGGAATCGCCGATTCCCGCGACGCGGCCGCGATCGTCACGAGCATCATCGCGATGGCGCACGCGGTGGATCTGACGGTGGTGGCGGAAGGCGTCGAGACGGCGGAAGAGCTGGCGCTGCTGCGGGAGCTCGGCTGTGACCAGGCCCAGGGTTACCACCTGGGCCGGCCGTTGGCTGCCGCGGAGTTGTTTCAGTAAGTCTCGAGCAGCGCCGCTAGCTCGTCCTCGGTGAGGAAGACGTCGAGGTCCTCCAGGGTCTTGCCGAGATCGACCGGTTCTATCGTGCGCGTCTCGACCGTGCCGTCGGGGTGGCTTTCCTGGTACTCGCGGCCGAGGAGCCTGCGGAACCGTCCCGGTTCGAGCCGCATCACCACGACCCGCCCGGTGAACGGGGACTTCGGGTGCGTGGACGTGTAGTGGTGGAACACCTGGTAGTCGAGCGGTCGGCTGTGCACCAGCGGAAGCAGCTCGTGCAGGTCTTCCCACCCGTCGCCGTCCTGCTTCTGGAGCACCCACCAGCCGTCGCGGAGAGTCATCCGATGCGTCCACCCGGCTTGGTCCACTTCGGCCCCGTCGATCAACGGCATCGGCACCAGGATCCCGGCGCCGAACCCGACGTCCACGAGAAACTGTTGCCCCTCAACGGTAATCACGAGCGTCATGTGCGTGTACGGCCCGCTCTTCCGCGGCTGCACCCGCGCGACCGTGCGCTGCACCTGGTAACCCAACTGCTCGGCGACGGCCGCGAACAACCCGGCCTGCTCGTAGCAGTACCCGCCCCGGCGACGTCCGACGAGCTTCTCGCTGACGACGTCCAGCTCGATCCCGCGATGGCGGCCGATCACCACGTCGACGTTCTCGAACGGGATCGCCTCGACGTGCGCCCGCGCCAACCGCCCCAGCGCCGCTACGGACGGTTCCTCCCGCCGCTGTCCGATGCGCGCGAGGTAAGCGTCGACGTCTGCTGCCTCGATGTTCCATTCCCCAGTCATGCGACCAGTGTGCAACCTCCAGCTAGCTCTAGGTCAATAGTCACCCAGGGTCACAACGGTTGTGACTGGCACCACTCTCTGGTGTGATGTACCCCCGATGCCTACCAGTCAGTAGCACACGTCCGAGTGAGTGCTGGCCTTTCTCGAAGGGAGCCCGATGAAGACCCCTCGACCACTGGCCCGGGCCAGTGCGGTGACGGCACTGGCCACCGCCGCCGCATTGCTGCCCGCGACCGCGTGGGCAGCGGCCCCGACCTGGGCCCCGGCGGACACCGCCGCCGTGCACCCTGGGGTGCAGACGCACACCAACGGGGCGCAATGCACCTCGAACTTCGTGTACAGCAACGGAACGGATGTCTTCCTCGGACAGGCCGCGCACTGCTCCGGCACCGGCGGCTCGACCGAAACGAACGGCTGCTCCGCCGGTTCGCTCCCGCTCGGCACCCCCGTCGAGATCGCCGGGGCGAGCAAGCCGGGAACGCTCGTCTACAACTCGTGGCTGACCATGCAGTCCCGCCACGAGGCGGACGCGAACACGTGCCAGTACAACGACCTCGCGCTCGTGAAGGTCGACCCCGCGGACGTGTCGAAGGTGAACCCAAGCCTGCCGTTCTGGGGCGGACCGACCGGCGTGAACACCACCGGCACGAAGCAACTCGCCACCGTGCTCAGCTACGGAAATTCGGAACTACGCGGCGGAATCACCCAGCTGTCCCCCAAACAGGGCACCAGCCTGGGCGACACAGGCGGCGGCTGGAGCCACACGGTATTCACCGTGACCCCCGGCATCCCCGGCGACTCCGGCAGCGGCTTCCTCGACCGCGACGGCAACGCACTCGGGGTGCTGAGCACGCTGAACCTGCTGCCCCAGCCGGGGACGAACGGTGTTGGCGATCTGTCGCGCGAGCTGGAGTATGCGAGCGCGCACGGTGGGCTTGGGACTGTGCAGCTTGTCCCGGGGACGACTAAGTTCCGGGGGCCGTTGATCTAGGGCTCGATTTTGCGGTTGGTGGCGTGCCCGGCACGATTCAGTTCGTGCCGGGCACGCATCACGTTCTGTGGCTTAGCGAGTGTCTACAACAGGCTGTGGCCGGACAAAACCCGAGCTGGGCACGACGAGACTCCGCGCCACAGCCCGGCAGACCGGCTACGACAAGCCGAGGCCCAGCAAGCCCATGCCAGCACTCCAGGCTCGCGGCACGCACCGCATGCGAGACGCCACAGCCCAGCGACAAGCCGGGCAGTAGGCAAGCTCGCGTCAGAGACGATCCGGTTCCGCGCCGTTGCCTGGATCAATCTCCCACCGCGACCGCGTACAGGTACCACGTCGAGTGGGGCAGCCACTGTTCATCCCACCGCCAGTCGTCGTCCTTTCCGGTGACCACGTAGCCGCGGTCCCAGGCGATCCCGCTGCCGTCCTCGTTCAAGCCGGTGATGCCGTTGACGATTCCGCCCGCCGTGGGCAGGAACTGCCACGACCCGAGCCAGCTGTACTGCGGGTTGGCGTGGCCGCTGCCGTCAAGCATGCACACGCCGTACGGGTTGCTGCCGCAGATCCAGTTCAGCTGATCAGCCGCGTACGACCGCAGGCGTGCCGCGAACTCGCCGGGAAACCGTGGCGCGGCAAGGCGAGCGGCGGTCGCCAGGGAAGCGATCCGCGCGTTCTCCCCCTGCCACCACTGGTCCTTCGCTCGCGGAGTGACGTTGTGCGGGAAGAAAAATGAGCTATACCTCTTACCCTCCCCATCTTGCACAAGATTCCGCGCATACCCAAACGGGTTAGGCACCTCGGCGGTCACCGCAAGCTCGAACTCCAGCGAGCGCCGCACCACCTTGAGCACGTCAGAAACCGTTGCCGCGTCGGCGATCTCGGTGTACGCGAGCAGGCTGATCACGGGCAGGCCGGCGTCCGAGGGATGGAAATATGGCCGGTCGCCGTCGTCCGCGCGCCAGTAGTCTCGGTAGGACTTCCAGGACACCAAGCGCTGCAACAGGTTGTGCGCCCGGCGATCCGCTGCTTCGCGGTAGACTGGCTTCTTAGTCACCTGGTACAACTCGACCGCCGCCAGCAACGCACCGTAGTCGTCCTGGATGTTTTCCTTGCCGTCATTGGTCATCTCGACGTTGTGCTGCTCCAGGTATTCGAACGCGGCTTCCGCCGTCGCCAAGTACTCCGTGTGCGAGTAGTCGCCCGAAGCATCCAGCGTGGTCGCCGCGGCCAGCGCTGCGATCGCGACCCCGCCGCCTTCGCGGTAATTCACCTGGACGGGGTCGCCGTCGCTGTTCGCCAGGACGTACCGCAGCTTCGGATCCTTCGGCGGTCCCGGCTGGATGACCGAGGTGACGAAGGTGCCGCCGTCGAGTTTGACCCGGTGCAGGTAGTCGGCGCCGAACAGCGCTTCGTCGGCCAGCCAGGTCCGCAGTTGGGTGAAGTTGGTGTCGCCGCGCGCGGTGAGCCGCTGGTACGCCTTGGCCAGGACCCATGCGGTGAGCGGGATCTGGAGAGTATTGAAGTAGCTGCGGTCCGACAGCTGCGTGAAATGCTTGCCGAAGTCGCCGGTCGCGTCGTACCAGGCGCCGTGCGCGTCCATGACCTGCGTGCCTTTGGGGCCGATCGGCGCTTGCCGGTCCTGGCGATCGAACCGGTCCGAGCTGCGGGTGCCCTTGAAGTAGTGCACGACGTGGGAGAGCGTGTGGCGCTCGAGCACCAGCTGGTCGATGCGAAACGGCTGCGACCGCCCGTCCGCGGCGAGCAGGACGTACTCGCCTTCGGTCTTGAGAGCGGAGAAGTCCGCGGTCCAGTAATGCCGGTCGTCCCATCCCGAGACCTGAGCCGCCGGTCGCGGGCTGCCGGTGAAGACGGCCTTTCCGGTGGCGAGGTCCGCGACGGTGAACTTCGGGATCGCCCGGGGCGACTCAGCGGCGAGTACCGCCCGCTTGGGCGCGCCGGGCACGTAACCGACGTTGTTCGCGTAAACCGTCACCCCGGACCGTGCCTCGACGGCCTCGGCTCCGAACGGTGCCATCACCCCGACCCCCACCGCCGCCGATCCGGCCAGAAAACCTCGACGTCCCACATCTCCCGGCATCCTCGACCTCCAGTGGTCCAGACCTTTTGAGATGTCCTCGAGGCTAGGGAGGGCTCCGAAGGTTTGGCAAGACTGCTTCCGAAGGGAAGACCGAGACGACGAAAAAGCCCCCATCCGCTGGGATGGGGGCTGAAATTCGCTGTGGCCAGGGCCGGGGTCGAACCGGCGACCTTCCGCTTTTCAGGCGGACGCTCGTACCAACTGAGCTACCTGGCCGGGAACGCCGGCTAGGAGCCGAACGATCTTGCGACCCTGACGGGACTCGAACCCGCGACCTTCGCCGTGACAGGGCGACGCGCTAACCAACTGCGCCACAGGGCCTTACTGGTACTGCGTACTCCCAACGGGATTCGAACCCGCGTTGCCGCCTTGAAAGGGCGGAGTCCTAGGCCACTGAACGATGGGAGCCCGATCGGTTTCGGTGGACCGACCGACCGCGCTCTCAGGTGTTCCCCTGGGAGCGATTACAAGCATAGGGCACGTTCCAAGGGCTTTGCACGGGGGGTTCATTAAGCGATTGGCGAGCCTCCGACCTGCGGTAACGCCAGCGCCTACGCCCCACCCGGGCCGCTTCCCGCCGATCGGCGGCTTCGAAGCCGAGTCGGACGATCGGTGTGTGCCACGCCACTCTACGCCGGAGACGAGCGCGCACGCCGAGAGTCCAGGCCGCCGAAACCCACACAGCTCCGGCCGTCCAGCCGCTCAGCGCTGCACGGGCGCCTGACCGTCGTCACCCGGACTCAGCCCGAGCATCTCCAGCAACTGCGCGCAGTCCTCGACGTCGAGCGCACCGGCCGCGACGGCCAGGCGGGCTCGGTGGACCTGGTCGTCGGAGACCCGTTGCCCTTCCGACGACCCGCGCTGCGCCGGCACGCCGCCGGACAGTGACGTGCTTCCCCCGTCGGCACCTTCGTACCGAAGGAGGAACTGACGAACTTCGACCGATCCGCTCATGGCCCCTCCGTGCGGTTCGCAACAACTGGCCGCGAGGCTAACCAGCGGCGAGCAGCCCCGGCAGCCCCCCGGAGAGTGAACCTGTGAACACTCTCCGAAGCTTCCCTGGTAACGCATTCCAAGATCGCGCAGAACGATTTCTCCCGGCTTCCCCTCGCCGATCCCCGGAACTCGTGCAACAATCGGTGTTGCTGACACACCCCCGGTCAGCGCCTGTGGAGATCCCCTCCGACCCCCGCGTTCCTCCCCCTGGCGCGGGGGTCTCTCCATTTCCGCACATTGGCACCGACCTGCGGATCTACTCTCCGTACCCCTGATCAACAGACAGTCGCGAAATGTGTTTACCGACTGGGCTGAACAGGTGATCGAATTAGGCTTGCCGGGCACGGAAATGCGTGTGTCGTGGCTCACAGTGGTTTCTTTGCCGAGACCCAACCGTTATCGTGACCGCGTGCCTCTTCCCTCCCTCGGCCGCCTCAGCAGCCGCACGAATCTCAAAGCCGTCTCGAGCGGGCGGCATCGCAATGCCGCCAAAGCCGCCGGCGACGAAGTCGTCGAGGACAAGGAGCTCACCAGCTACCTCGCCGCGCTCGCCCCGGACTCCGACCCGGAGAGCACCGGGACCGGCAGCCGCTTCGGCGACGCGCAGGTCTACCAGCTGCGGATGAACCTCATCGCCAGCCAGCAGCTCAAGGACATCGCCGTCGCCAGGAACCTGACCCCGCAGGCCCTGGCGCAGGAATGGATCCTGGAGCGCCTCTCGTGGGAGGGCCAGGCCGCCTCCGCCCAGGAGCGCCGCCACTCCGACGCGATGACCGACGAATTCCACTTCCCGGCGGAGACGTTCGAGCAGCCCCTCGTCGGGCGCTGATCCCCGCCCCCTGAACGAAAACCCCCGGCTTCCCCCGACGGCCGGGGGTTTTCCCTTTCCAGGGGTCGCCGGAGGGCCGGAGTCCCGGTGAGCGGGACGCTCCCGGATTCCGCCGCCGACGACGCGGTCTTGGCCGCGAAACGGACGGCGCGGCGGATAGCTCACGACAAGGGCGACAGCCGAACCCACTGCCGTCGAGCGGCCGCACGATCGCCCGCCAAGAGCGGTACAGCGGGGCTCGCGAGAAGCCAATCCGCCAACTCCAGCGACCGACCCGGCCGCCAGCAACCGGCCACAGGGGGCAAGCGTCACCCGATCGGGTCGGATCACGCGCGCCCACTCGCAGTGGGGCAACCATCCGATCCGGCGTCGCCCGTACGTGCCGGGAGCCTCGCCGAAACCCGCCCTCGACCGGCGACCCCCGAACCCGAGCACCCGGCAGCCGCCGCCCCAACTCCCGCCAGGATCAACCGCGGTAACCGTCGCTCCAAACATTCCCCACAACGGAAGCCGCAATGAAAAAAGGCCCCGACGGGAAATCCCGTCGGGGCCCTTCTTTCAGGCCTGAGAAAACGCGCGGGCCTGACTCAGATCGCACGGACCTTCTGGGCCTGCGGGCCCTTCTGCCCCTGGCCGACCTCGAACTCCACTCGCTGGTTCTCCTCGAGGGTGCGGAAGCCGCGTCCCTCGATCTCCGAGTAGTGCACGAAAACGTCGCCTTCGCCGCCGTCCTGCGCGATGAAGCCGAAGCCCTTCTCCGCGTTGAACCACTTCACAGTGCCTTGCGCCACCGCTGTACTCCTCGTAACAGATCCGCTTCGAATGCCACCAAAGCGGCACCCAGGCCGTCCCGGGCGGTTCCAACGAGACGAGCGAAGAGCTTTACGGCCCCACGGCTCGCGTCAGAAGTTCCGCGAGTGTGAAGCCACGAACACGCAAAACGACGGCCTGGTCAGCAGCCTACCGGGATCTCACCAAATCTGAACCCCGTTGATCGCAAGGATCGGTTCCGACGTGCGCGCGTCACCGGAACGTCGTATCGCTGCCTACGCACCGAAGTCGGACCCGCGGCTACGCTGATCCAGTACACCCAGCGCACTTCGGGGATGCACAGTGCGCGGTCGTTCGAGCCGCTTCCGTGATGGTCACTCGGTGCAGTGTGATGCTGGTCACCCCGTTTCCGGTGAACGTGAAGGTGTCTCGGGACGTCTGGGTGTTCGGGGTACCAAGGGGAGATTGGGGATCGGTGTGACAATCCGACACTTCGCACGCCGCCGGGCCGGCGTCGCGGTGCTGGGCTTGGTCGCCGCGCTCACGCTCGGGGCGTGCAGCGGCGGCGGGTCGAGCGTGAACGCGGGCGGGACCGCGGGCGGCGGGCCTACCGAGGCGCCGGCCACTCCGGTGAAACCGGCGGCCGTCGCGCTCACGCCGGCGTCCGGGGCGGGCAACGTCGCGCCGGGCGAACCGGCGAAGGTGACCGTCGCGAACGGCACCATCGGGAGCGTCACGCTCACGAACGCCGACGGCAAACAGGTGCAGGGACAGCAGTCCCCGGACAAGAAGAGCTGGAGCAGCACCGAAGACCTCGGCTACGGCAAGACCTATACCTGGTCCGGGCAGGCCACCGGCGAGGACGGCAAGCAGGTCCCGATCAACGGTTCGTTCACCACGGTCAAACCGCGCCGCCAGATGCAGGGCAGCCTGAACGTCGGCGACGGGCAGACCTACGGCATCGCGATGCCGATCGCGCTCACGTTCCCGAGCGCGGTCAAGGACAAGGCCGCCGTCGAGCGCGCGCTGTCGGTGGAGACCACGCCGAAGACCGAGGGCGCGTGGGCGTGGCTCAACGGCGACACTTCGGTGCACTGGCGGCCGAAGGAGTACTTCAAGCCGAACACGAAGGTCGTCGTCTCGGCCAACATCTACGGCGTTTCGATGGGCGACGGCGTCTACGGCAAGCAGGACGTCTCGGCGAGCTTCACCATCGGCCGCTCGCAGATCGTCAAGGGCAACACCCAGGAACACACCATGCAGGTCATCCGCGACGGCCAGCAGGTCATGGACTTCCCGGTGAGCTACGGCCTCGACTCCGACCCGGGCCGCGTCACGCACAGCGGCACGCACGTGGTCATGTCGAAGCACTCGACGTACTCGATGAGCAACCCGCGCTACAACTACACCGACGTGAACGTGCCGTGGGCGGTCCGGATCTCCAACAACGGCGAGTTCATCCACGGTCTCGCCGGATCGATCTGGGCGCAGGGCAAGAAGAACATCTCGCACGGCTGCCTCAACCTGTCGCCGGCGAACGCGAAGATCTACTACGACAGCGTCCTTCCCGGCGACCCGGTGGAGATCTCCGGCAGCACCCAGCAGCTGGGCGCGAAGGACGGCGACTACAGCGATTGGACCTACGACTGGGCGTCGTGGACCAAGCTGTCGGCGCTGGCCGCCTGACCGCGAACCGAACCAGCGTCAACCGGACGGCCGGGAGCTCTCGAACGCTCCCGGCCGTTCGGCTGTCCCGGCCGGAAAAAAGAAAAAACCCGATGCAACCCCGGCGACCGCCGACCGCATGACTAGAGCAGAGAAGCGCCACCCGGCGCTCGCCTGAACCAGGAGGAAACTCGTGCGTGTTCGCTTCGCTCTCGCCATCGGTTCGCTGCTGCTCGCCGGAGGCGCACTGACCGGCGGCGCGGTCGCTTTCGCCGCGGACGGCCCGCCGTCGGTGCAGCCGGCCCCGGCGCAGACCGCCCCGGCCGAGCGACCCACCGCGGCGCCGGCCCCGGCCCCCGCGGACCGTCAGACCACCGCCGCGCCGAAGGTCGCCGCGCCGGGTCAGCCCGCGAAGTCCAAGCGCGTCCCGACCGCGGTGCCCGCGGGCCCGACCGGCGACCTGCACCTGCCCTCGGTCTGGGGCTGATCGCCCGGTGCCCTCCCGCTCCCGTCCGGCGTCCGGGCAGAGCTCGCCGTGGGACGGCGAGTTCGCCCGGTACTTCGGCGAGCGCGCGCACAGCCTGCGGTCCACCGCCTACCTCCTTTGCGGGGACTGGCACCGGGCCGAAGATCTCGCACAGGCGGCGCTGCTCAAGCTGTACCTCGCCTGGCCGCGGCTGGCCCGGCACGACGCGCTCGACGCCTACGCGCGCAAAATCGTGCTGCGCACTTTCCTCGCGGAAAACCGCCGCAGCCGCTGGAAACGGGAGCGGCTCACCGACGCACCACCCGACGTCCCGGCTCCTGCCGCCGAGACTGAGCACGACCAGCTGATCCAGCAGGCACTCGCCGCGTTGGCCCCGCGCCAGCGCGCGGTGCTGGTGCTGCGGTACTTCGAGGACCTGTCCGTCGAGGAGACCGCCGCGGCGCTCGGCTGCCGGACCGGCACAGTGAAAAGCCAGGCCGCGCGCGGTCTGGCTACCCTGCGGACCCGGCTGGGCCCGCATTTCGAGGCACTGCCCGTCCCTGGAGGGAGGTGAACGAGATGGTCTCCGATGATGCCGACGATGTGCGCGCGCTGTTCGCACGGACGCCGGACGGCCCGCCCCTGCAGGTCGACGCCGCGGACGTGATCGTGCGCGGTGCTGCCGTCCGCCGCAAGCGCAAGCGCTGGGCGGTCGCGGGCAGCTCCGCCGCGACGGTCGCGGTGCTCGTGGTGGCCGGTCTCGCGGTGGGCAGCCGCGGGACCGAACAGCCGCCGGTGATGCCTGCCGGGCCGGGACTGGCCACCGTCTCGCCCGCCCCGTCCAGTCCGGTCGCGCCGAAGAAGGTCCCGTCGGGTCCGGCCCAGGTGCCGACGCCCGGTCCAGAGGTGAGCCCTGGCTCGCCGGACCGGCAACCGCCGGTGGAGCCGTCCGGTCCGCGGGCGGGCACGTCGCGGGCGCCCGCACCGCCGCGGGCGTATCCGACCACGACCGACCGGGTACCCGCGTCCATGCGTTCACCTGCGGGAAGCACCTCGTTACCCAGCTCAACCTCCGGCTGAAACGCTTTCGCGGCAAGAGTGGCCGACGTCACCAGATCAAGTGGGTTTTCGACGAAATATCCCGGGCTTTCGGGGCGATGTTCTCAGTGGCGGCCGGAGCGGCCGTCGAACCAGTCGCTCAGCCGGCACAGGATTGGCCGGCCCGAGAACCTGAGGAGGAAGCACCATGGTGCTCGTTGCACTGATGATCGAAACCGTTGTTGCCGTCGTGGTCGCCGGTGGCCTGGCAGCTTGGGCCCGCAAGCGCTTCGCTCCGCAGGCGGTCGAGGCGACGCAGAACAGCTGACTTGGACGCGAAAACCGCCCTCTGTCCGCAATGGACGGAGGGCGGTTTTCGTTTCGCTTACTTGCTGGCGCCGGCGAGCTTGCCGCCGTGGTCCGCCGTGTCGATCTCCTCGATCGGCACGCGTGCCGTCTCCGGGATCTTGATGATCGGGACCAGCGCGATGAGCGCGGCGATGATCAAGTAGTACGCCGGCCAGTCCGCGTTGCCGGTGCTGCCGATCAACGCCGTGACGATCACGCCGCAGGTGCCGCCGAACAGCGACGTCGAGATGTTGTAGCCGATCGCGAACGAGCCGTACCGCACGCGCGTCGGGAACATCGCCGGGAACGTCGAGCCGATGACCGCCAGCATCAGCGCCAGCAGGATCGCCACGACCAGGAAGCCGACGATCAGCCACAGCAGGCTGCCGCTCTGCATCAGCTTGATGCTGGGCCAGCTCAGCACGATGAACCCGATGGCCGCGGTGAGCAGCAAGGGTTTCCGGCCGATCCGGTCGGACAGCGCGCCCAGCGGGATCAGCAGCGCGAACTGCACGATTTCCACCCCGATGATGATCAGGCTGGACTCGGTGTCGCCGATCTTCAAGGTGTCGGTGAAATACGTCGGCATCGTCGTGAGCAGCATGTAGTCGGCGATGTTCAGCAGCAGCACGATCCCGATCAGGTTCAGGATCATCCGCCAGTTGCGCTGGATGGTCTCCTTGAGCGGAGCCTTCTCCGACTTCTCGCCCGCCGCCTCGAGCCTGCGGAACTCAGGCGTGTCCTCGAGCTTCGACCGCAGGTACAGACCGATCGCACCGATCGGAAGCGCGATGAAGAACGGAATCCGCCAGCCCCACGAGTCGAACTGCTCGGTCGACAGCGACAGGTAAGTGATCAGCACGACCGAGTTGCCGAGCACGTAACCGGCGAGCGTGCCCATCTCCAGGAACGAACCGAAGAAACCGCGCCGTTTCGTCGGCGCGTATTCCGCGATGAACGTCGCCGCGCCGCCGTACTCGCCGCCGGTGGAGAAGCCCTGAATGAGGCGCAGCAGCAGGATCGCGATCGGCGCCGCGATGCCCATGCTGTAGCCGCCTGAGTACGTCGGCAGCACGCCGACCAGGAAGGTGCAGCCGGACATCAGCAGAATGGTGAGCGCGAGAACCTTCTGCCTGCCGAGCTTGTCCCCCAATGGGCCGAAGAACGCTCCGCCGAACGGTCGTACGATGAAGCCGACGGCCAGCAGGGCAAGCGATTTCAGCACCGCGTTGCCCTCGCCGGGGAAGAACAGTGTCCCGATACTCGTCGCGATCGCGCCCGAGGTGAATACGCCGTAGTCGTACCACTCGGTCGCATTACCCATCGCGGACGCGATCACCGCGCGTTTGACTGTTCTCTGATCGACCTCGGGTTTCCCCGTCTTTGGCTCACTCATCCCGGCGGTGACCTCCTCCTGCACACGTCCCGGTCCATCCGTTGGAGCACATTTCCCCAGTCTTGACCTGTTGAACCAAGCTGGCAGGGTGAGTCGCGAAATTTCTACCGTGCGGAATTTTCCGACTACCCTGCGCTTAGGAAATGCGCCCGCGCCGGTCAGGGCGGGTGCCGACGGGTCCTTCCGCCGGGTTAACGTCGTCCCATGAGTCCTGTTTCCGGCCCGTGGCCGCCGGTGCCGGTGGAGCCGCCGGAGATCCACCCGAAGGCCCCCGCCCCCGGCACCGAACTAGGCGCCCACTTCGCCGAATGCTTCGGCTGCGGCGACGAGGTAGACGACGGCCTGCACCTCCGCTCAGCCATCGGCGAGGGCTACACGGTGCACTCGAAGTTCACCGTGACGTCGGCCCATCAAGGCGCCCCCGGACTCGCCCACGGCGGCCTGCTGGCCTGCGCCTTCGACGAGGCACTCGGCTCGACTGTCGGCAACCTGCTGCACCGCCCCGCGGTAACGGGAAAACTGGAGACGGACTTCCGCCGCCCAGTACCGGTCGGTTCGACGCTGTACATCAAGGCCCGGCTGGACGGAGTCGCAGGCCGCAAGATCTACGTCAGCGCAGACGGCCACCTGGACGCCACGGACGGCCCCATCGCGGTGAACGCCCGAGCAGTCTTCATCGCAGTAGGCTTCGAGCACTTCAGCACCCACGGCGACCCGCAGGCGTTGGAGAAGCTAGCCGAGCAGCACCGACGCAACAAACGCGAGTGGGACATCAACCCCTGATCCAGCTGCTTTGCGCCCCTCCCGCGGTTCGTGAGGGCCACCCTCATTGACTCTGATTCCGTCAGGGTTCCCCTCACGACCAGCCGCCGCCCGCCCGGGATGCCGCCCCAATGCGGCATTGGGTGCATCCCACGCACCGAACGCCACATTGGGTGCATCCAACGCACCCAATGCCACATTGGGGCGCTAACCCCCGCCCAAACCGCAGCCGATGCACCCAACCATCGAGGCACTCAACCCCAAACCGCAGCCGATGCACCCGACGAGCGAGGCACCCAGCCCTCCCCCAACCCCGATACGAAGCTCCCCTGCACAATCAACCTTCGGGGTGCCCCACGCAACCACGGCGTGCGCAATGTCGCCGCCAGGCGACGAGCCGAAACTCAGGTAAGCGTCCGAGGCCGAATAGCATTAGCCCGATCCACCAACGCAATCCGATCACCAGCGTCATCCGTCAACCGAGCCAACGACCGATAACACCGCTCCAGCCCGAACCGGACGTCCCGCTCCTCCAGCTCACACCCGAGCACCTTCGCAGCAGTAACCGGCTTAGCCTGCCCAGGCACCTTCAGCCAGTCATAAGCCGCCTCAAGCACCTCAGCACTAAGCCGCGTATGCCGCTCAGCATCAAGATTCAGCCGCTGCAACCGCCCAGAAGCGTCCACAAGATCGCCCTCGGTCACAGTCGGATGCTCCCCGGTACCCACACCTTGCGCCCGAGTCTTGATCTTGATAGCCGCGACCTGCGCATCCACATAATGCGTCGAAGTAGCCGGAACCCCTTCCAGCACCTCCACCGCACTCTCCCGCGCCCCCTGCGCCAAATACACCCGCGCAAGCCCGAACGCAGCACTCACATAAGTCCGGTCCGTCCGCCAAACCAGCTCATAGAACCGAGCAGCACCGAAGTAATCCCCCACGCCCTCAGCACTAACCGCCAGCGCCAGCTTCGGCGCGATCTCCCCCGGCAGGTCGTCGTAAACGGCGTCAAACGCCACATGCGCGACCCGCGGCCGACCACCGGCCAGCTCGATCAACCCGCGGTACCAGTCAATCCGCCAGTCATGCGGGAACCCGTGCCGGATCGCCAAATACTGCGCGGCCTGCAACTGCCGCTGCGCCTCCACGAACTCGCCCAGCTCGATCCGGGCACGCACAATCCGCAGCCGCACCTCGATCGACTCGCGCGGCGCGGTAGCCAGCGCCTCGATCGCCTCGTGCGGATCAAGCGCGGTCGTCGTAGCCAGCACACCAGCAGCCGGGTCATCCGTGTCGACCTGCGGAATCGGCAGCCCGGCAACGACCTCGGCCGCGTCCGGCAACGGCACCCGCTCGCCCTGCTCGGGCACCACGAGATGGACACCGAACGTCCGGCTCTCCGGCCCGAACACCGTCGACGCGGCGGGCCGCGGCTGACCGGTGCCGAGCGCCATGATCTCGCGCAGAACCCCGGTCAGCTGGTCGGCCATGTCGTCAGCAGCGATGAACCGGCGGTCCGGATCGGCATGCGTGGCCCGCTTCAGGAACCGGTAGTACGACCCGAAAAGCGCGAACAACGGCACCGCGTCCGGTCCGGGCAGCGTGTTCTTGAACTCGCGGGTGTAGCCGGCGAACTCGAAGCTCAGCACGGCGAGCGTCCGGCCGACCGTGTACAGGTCCGAGGACACCGACGCGCCCTGTGACGCCAGCTCGGGCGCGCTGTAGCCGGTGGTGAAGAACAGCGGGCTCTCGTAGTCGTCGATCCGCCGCACCGCGCCGAGGTCGATCAGCTTGAGCTGCTCGCGGGTCTGGATGACGTTGTCCGGCTTGAGGTCGCAGTACAGCAGGCCCTGGCCGTGCAGGTAGCCGAGCGCGGGCAGGATTTCCAGGCCGTACGCGATGACCTGGCCGATCGGCAGCGGCTCCGGCCGGTTGCTTTCCCGGTGGTGCTGCAGCGCGAGCTGGCGCAGCGACTGGCCGCCGACGTACTCCATGACGATGTAACCGACGGTGTTGCCGGTCTGCGCGTCCGGATGCTGCACGAAGTTGTGGATCTTGACGATGTTCGGGTGCTCGACCTCGGCGAGGAACCGCTGCTCGTTCGCCGCGGCGGCCATCGCGGTGGAGTCGCCGGTGTCGATCAGGCCCTTCAGCACGACCCAGCGGTCGGACACGTTGTGGTCCTTGGCCAGGTAGATCCAGCCGAGACCGCCGTAGGCGAGCGCGCCGAGCACCTCGTACTGGCCGCCGACGACCTCGTGCGCCTTCAGCTTCGCGATGAACGAGAACGGCGTGCCGCACTTCTCGCAGGTGCCCTCGGGCTCGCCCGGCTGACCGTCCTTGCCGCGGCCGACCTTCGCGCTGCAGTTGCCGCAGAACCGCTTGTCCTCGGCCACGACCGGGTTGGCCAGCACCGCGGTCGACGGATCGCGATACGGCACCGGAGGCACGTCGATGAGCCCCGCGCCGAGCCGTCCGCGCCGGGAGCGGCGGGTGCCGCGCGAGCCGGTGCGCCGGGAGGTGCCGGGGAACGAACCCGTGCCTGTGCCGGTACCGGTGCCTTGCGAGCCCTGCGAACCGTGGGTGCCGGTGCCGTGGCCTTCGCTGCCGCCCGACGGCAGGACGCTGTCCGTGCCGTGGTCGGGCAGCGGGCCGCCGTCGGCGGGAGCAACCCGCGGGGTCGGCGGCATGATGCTCTGGGTGTGCGGCGTCGGGCTGGCGAGCACGCTGGTCGGCATCGGCGCGGCCGGGTCAACGGGGGCGACCGGCTGGTTCGACTGCGGCAGGATCGCCGGCGCGAGGTCGCCCGGCGGACGCGTGGGGGCGTCGCCGCCGTCAGCCGGGGGCTTGCCCTGCGCCGCGGCGCCCATCGGGATCGGGCCGGAGTTCGGTCCGGTGGCGCGGTTCTCCGGCGGACGCGACGGGCGGTTCCCCTGCGCTTGCTGCGGATGGTTCGGCGGGGCCGGTCGCTGTCCGGTGCGCGATTGCGGCGGATAGGGCTGCCCCTGCGACGGCGGCGCGGGCTGTCCCGGGTACGGCTGGCCTTGCGACGGCGGCTGCCCCTGCGGACGGCCCTGCGGCGGCATCGGCTGGCCCCCGCGCGGAGCCGGACGGCCCTGCGTCCGCGGCTGCTGCCCGGCCTGCCCCGGCTGCGCCTGACCCGGCTGAGCGGGCTGGCCCGCCGGCGCGACCTGTCCCGGCTGGCCCGGCTGACCGCCCCGCTGAGCCGACTGAGCCTGCTGCCCGCCCTGCGGACGCTGCACCGGTGCGTTGATCAACGTCTCCGCGTCCGGATCGGCCTGAGGGTTCAGCCGCCCGGACACCGACGGTTCCGGGGTGTCCCAGCGCACGGGCGGCGGCGGGGTCCACGAAGCGTCGGCCGCCTCGCCCCGCCCGGACGGCTGGTCCGCGGCCTTCGCCTCGTCGCCGTCCCCCTCCGGTGCTGCGTGCCGAGGACGGCGCGCCTCCTCCGACACAACTACCTCCCGAGCTCCCCGCGGCAAACCTGCCGCTCAAAAAGTACAACTCACGCAGCGCGACTGGCCAGGTCACCCGTACTGCGGGGACGGCGGGTTCGCCGGCCCCAGCCGGGCGCCGACCCAGTTCTGGTAACTGCTCGCCCAAGTGCCGTCGCCGCGGATCTTGTCCAGCACCGCGTTCACGAAGCGGACCAGGTCCTCCTCGTCCTTCGGGACCCCGACGCCGTAATTCTCCTGTGTCATCGGATCGCCCGCGACCTTCACCGTCGGGTCCTGCGCGGCCATGCCCGCCAGGATCGTGTCGTCGGTGGACACCGCGTCGACCTGGCCCTGCTGCAGCATCACGAGGCAATCCGACCAGTTCGGCACCGACACCGCGACCGGTTTGGCCGGGTCGGTGGCGATCTTCGCGAGCGAGGTCGACTTCGCCGCCGCGCACACGCGTTTCCCGGCGAGGTCGGTCAGCGACTGCGCGTTGGACGACTTCGGCACCAGGATCTTCTGCCCGGCCACGTAGTACACCGACGAGAACTGCACCTGCTTCCGACGCGCGCAGGTGATGCTGTAGGTCCGGACCACCACATCGACCTGGTGTTCCTTGAGCACGTTCTCGCGCTGCGACGACGTGATCGCCCGGTACTGCACGTGACCCTCGGAACTGCCGAAAATCACCTTGGCGATCTCGTTGACCAGGTCGATGTCGAAGCCCTCGAGCTTGCCGGTCTTCGGATTCCGGAAGCCGAACAGATAGGTCGTCTGGTCGACGCCCGCGATGAGCTTCCCGCGTTGTTTGATCTTCTGCAGGCTCGGCCCGGAGGTGTCCAGACCATTCGGCGCGAGGCTGGCGAGCGGGTTGCAGCTGGTGTCGGAATCGCCGCCGGCCGCGGCGTCCGGGCCGCCGACGCCCGCCGGGGCGGGCCAGGCCGCGTCAGTGACCGGCGCGGCCTCCATCGGCTGGACCGCCGTCCCGCAGGCGGCGGCGAGAACCGCGACCACCGCGAGCACGGCAGTCCGGACGAAGTGCCGCGACCGGATCACCGGTACTCCCTCAGTCTCTCTCGCACGCCGACTGTGATGCCGCCCGCCGCGAGCACCGCCAGCACCCCGACGCCCGCCGCGAGCGCGGTGAGCGCGTTGTCGCCGGATCTGGTGCTGTCGAGGAATTCCTGCCGGCAGACGTCGATCGCGGCCTGGAGGTTTGTGTCGAGCCGCGCGAACGCGGCGGCGGCGCTGTTCGGGCTCACGCTCGTCGCGAAGTCGACGGCTTCCTGGTACTGCCCGCCGTCGTCGAGGCGGCGGACCTGAAGGTGGGCCAGCGACCATTCGCGCGCGGCCTGTTCCGCCGCTTCGATCTTCTGCTCGCCTGCGGTGCCGGAGGCGAGGCCGCGCGCGTCGCCGAGCAGGCCGCCCTTGCCGTCTGCACCGACGAGCTTCTCGGCCAGCTTGATGAACTGCTGCTCGTACGCGCCGCCGTCGCCGCGCGCGACCAGCGTCAGGGTTTCGTCCGCGCGGGCCTGCAGCGCGTAGATCCGGGCGCGAACCAGGATGTCGACCTGCGACGTGCCGTCGGTGCGCCCGGTCGCGACGAGACTGCCCTGCACGACGAGCGCGACCGCGCCCCACAGCAGCGACAGCACGATGCAGCCGGTGGCGACGAGCAACCCGATGTTCAGCACCCGGTTCGTCCGCCGGGTCAGGTAGATCTGTGCGGCCACGAGCGCCGCGAGGAGAACGACGACCAGCGCGACCGCCACCCACGGCACGTCGCTGCTGCTGTCCTGCTCGCCGGTGAGCTTCTGCGTGTGCGCCTTGTAGAGCTCGTCCGCGGCGGGCAGGATCGTCGTGCGCATCAGCTGCGAGGCCTCGCGCAGATACGAAGCGCCGGACGGGAAACCCTGCCGGTTGTTCGCGCGCGCGGTCTCGACGATCCCGGTGTAGACCGGGACCTTCTGGTTCAGGATGTCCACCTGGTGGGCGGCGGTGCCGACGTCAGTGGTGTCGGACGCCGCGCGGGCGAGCGCGGATCCCGCTTCGGCGATGTCCTGCTCGTACCGCTTCCGCAGCGCGGGCGGTTCGGTGCCGACGGAAAGAAAAGCGCTGGCCGCGGTCGCGTCCGCGTCCGACAGCGAGCGGAACACCTGCTGCGCGGCCGCCGCGAGAGGTTCGCGGTGGTCGATCAGGCCGTTGATGGTGTTGTCCTTGTCCTTCACCGACAACACGCCCACGAGCCCGGCCACCAGCGAAAGCAGCACCAGCGCGACCGCGATCAGCGAAAGCTTGCCGGGCGTGGTGGTCGTGGATCTGACGACCGCGCGCACCGCCTGCCCGGGCAGGTCCAGCAGCCCGGCGATTCCGCTGCGGCCCCGAAATTTCTCCGGTGGGGGCTCGGCAGTCGTTTCCGGCCGCGTCGCAGTGCTGCTCATCCCCGATCCTCCCCGTGTGCCACTCGCAGAAGGTAGCCGGTCGGGCGAGGCGCAGCGAACGACACCCGGAAGGTGTCACCTGCACGTGATCTCAGCCAGCGCACTGACCGCGGCTTCGGCCTTTCTCGACGGTTCCGCTCGTAGCGGTACTGCGTAGCAACCCCTGGGTTGCCGCTTCGGCCATTGCCGCGCGTACGTCGACGCACCACGGGCCGTCGGCGCGCAGTTCGACGTACGCTCCTTCGCCGTTCTTTAGTTCCAGTTCGCGTTCTCCGTCTACCGCGATAACGCCGCCACCTGCGGCAAGGTCCACGCGTACGCCCGGACGCAGCACTCCCCAGCCACGTACGCCGACTGGACGCACCACGCCGGGCGCGATCGCGGCGTGCACCACGTACGCGGAACTGTCGACCGGGCCAAGCTGCAGCGCCACACCGTCCGCACTGGAACGAGAGCTCGGACACAGCTGTCCGGCGATGCTCGACAGGCCAATGCCGTCCGGCTCGGCGAAGGTGCAGTACAGCTCAGTGAGCGCGGTCGGATCCCAGAGCGCCTTCGCGCCGACGTGTTTGTTCATCGAGACCGCGACATCCACGAGCGCGATCTCGCGACGGTTCTTGGTGACGACCTCGAGCATGCTGACGCGCTGGGTGACGAGGTCGGCGTCGACCTGGCCGCTCGCGACCATCCCGGCGGCGAGCCCGGCCACAGTGGCCTCGCCGGCCTGCGGAAACGCGTTGTTGGTGCCAGTCGGCAGCGCGAGCAGCGGGACGTCACCGCACGCCTTCGCGGCGACCCGAGCGGTGCCGTCACCGCCGAGGCACACAATCACGCCCGCTCCGGCCTCGACCATCCGGCGCACTGCGTTGATGGTGTCCTGCGCGGTGCCGGTGAGGGTGTCCTCGTCGCAGAACTCCACGCGGGGCAGCGGCTCGCGGCCGAGGTCGCGCAGCACGGCGGCGGAGATACCGCTGAGGTCAGTGGACAGCAGGGCACGCTCGACGCCGGTCACCGCGAATGCCGACAGCAGCCGGCGCACCAGGTTGGCCTTCTCCTCGACCGGGACGGCCGACGCCTGCGTGACGAGTCTTCGGATGTCCTGACCGGACGCCGGGTTCGCCACGATCCCCGCAACGACTACCCCCATCGAGCACCCCTCAGTCCACTGCCGCCAGGGGACCAGCACACGCGTCCGGTCACGCGGAGGAAAGGGTTGCACGGACGTTGCATCGGCCGTGCCTCCACGCCGGCCAGAGCCTACCCTGGGTTCCCGCGCGGCTACCGGTCGTTCAAACGAGAGAAGCAAGCCCTTCGTAGGTATACCCGGCTTCTTCGACCGCGGCGCGGACGGCGGTCTCGTCAAGGGTTTCGGCGCTGCGGACCGTCACGTGCCCGGTTTCGACGTCGACGGTCACGTTCTCGACCCCGGGCACCTCGGTCAGTTCCTCGGTGACCGACTGCGCGCAGTGGCCGCAGGACATGCCGGTGACGAGGTAGGTGTTTTCGCTCATGCCCGCGAGCCTACGAGCATCTGGACAGCCCACGATCGGGTGATCCACAATGGCCGGTCCGGCAGGCAAAGCCTTGTCCGGCAAGACAATCCGCATGGTGGGACGAGCGCTCGGCGGCAGAGACGAAAGAAGCCACCACCCCCGCAACCGGGAGTGGTGGCGACTTAGCGATTAGACGCAGGTCAGATCAGGCTGACCGACGTGGCCTGCGGGCCCTTCTGGCCCTGGCCGATCTCGAACTGCACGCGAGCGTTCTCCTCGAGGGTACGGAAACCGTTGCCCTGGATCTCGCTGTAGTGCACGAAGACGTCGCCGCCGCCGTTGTCGGGAGTGATGAAGCCGAACCCCTTCTCGGAGTTGAACCACTTCACGGTGCCCTCAGTCATCTAAACAATCTCCATACATAACACCAAAACAGGAAGCCGACCGACGTCCTGGGCCCAGACACGGGCGAGATGCGTTCCCCAGAGAGGAGGCCCACGCCCGCTGAGTTCTGCGAGCGTGCTTTACCACGAACACAAAAATCGAGACCAACTAAAGTAAAGCACAGCGGAGCGGGCGCGGACAAGCCGACTCACCCCAGTTCGCGAAGCCGGGTCACTCCCCGCTGGCGTGGCGGAGCGGCGCACCGAACGGCGAGCGCCAGTCAGCGCCCTGATCAGGCGCGACCACGGCTACGTCGTGGGCTTCCGCACTGGCGCTGAACAGCACCGGAACCACCCCGGACCGGGTCTGGGCAGGCACCTCGACGGCCTGGCCCTGTTCCGGCTCCTCGCGCACTACCGACACCAGCGCACCGGCCCGCGCGGACCGGGCCCGGCCGCGAGCCGTCGCCGCGGCGGTACGGGATTTCCCGTCCTTTTCGTCGGCCATGACGAACTCCCCTCGTTCCTTCCCCGCGGCAAGCGGGGCGATGACCGCGATGGTGCCATCCGGCACCGACAAAATCCGGCCGAAACCGGTTGTCCCCACCCCTGAAACGCGCCGAATGGCCGCGAACCGAGCCGGGGAACGTGTCCACCCGGGAATTTCCCCAACCGAACGCCAGCGAACCTCGCGGGGCGAACCGGGTCCGGATGCCGAACCCCGGGAACACCGTCAGGTTACCTGAGCCAACCCCCGCCAGCTACCGAACATTCCCGGCGTTTCCCTGTGTTCTCAGGAAGATTTCAGGTCCCGGAAGGACGCGGGGCTCCGAGAAGCGTGCTCAGCCGCACGTCGGGGGTCACGACGTCCGGGTCCGTCCGGACGTCGATGACGCACGGCCGCTGCCGGACGAGCGCGCTCGCGATGATCGGTTCGAGCCGCTCGCGATCGTCCACCGTGTACCCGGCCGCGCCGAGCCCGCGCGCCCACGACGCGAAGTCAGTCAGCGGGATGGTCACTCCGGACAGCCGTCCGTGCGTACGCGCCTGATGCATCGCGAGGGGACCGTGCAAGCCGTTCTGGAACACGACCACCATCACTGGCGCGCGGTAGCGCACAGCGGTCTCGATCTCTTGCCCTGTCATGAGCGTGCCCGCGTCGCCGACCATCGCGACCACAGCGCGTCGCGGTTCGGCGAGCTTGGCCGCTACGGCCGCAGGCACCGCGTACCCCATCGCTGCGTTGCTCGGACCGAGCTGGCTGCGCGGAGCGGTGAAGCACCAGTAGCGGTGCATGAACTGCGCGAAGTTGCCGGCGTCGCTGGTGACGATGGTGTCCTCGGGCGCGAGCTTTCGCAACGCGCGCACGACGTCGACTGGATGTACGCGCGTGTTGTTGCTTGTGTTCGGCGGCGTCATAAAGGTGTGCACGGCAGCGTTCGCCGCTGATGCTCTGCGCGTACGCGGCGAAGCGATCGCGCGCAGCTCCTTCAGGAACGGCTCGACCTCAGTGTCCACACGGAACGTCAGGCCGCGACGGCGCTGCTCGTCGATGCCAGTGCCGACAAGGACAAGCGTCTGCTGCGGAGTCGGATAGCGGGAGCCCTGTGTCGTGACTTCGTCGAGTTGGGTGCCGAGCGCGAGCACGAGGTCGGCTCGTTCGAGCGCGTCGAGCTGGCGCGCGGGGATGCCGAGGCCGAGGTGCCCGGCGTAGCGCGCGTGGTTCTCCGGGAACGCGTCCTGGCGGCGGAAAGCGTTGTACACCGGCAGCGCCAGCTCGTCGGCCACCGCGATCAGCTCGTCCCGCGCCGACCGTGCCCGCCCGCCGACGATGACCACCGGGTAACGCGCTTCGTCCACCAGCCCGGCTACCGCTTCCGCCGAACGGCCCAGCGTTCCGGTGGCAGGCGGGCGCACCTTCGCCACCGGTTTGGCCGAGTCGTACGGGACGCCCCACGCGTCGCTCGGCACGCCGATCACGACCGGGCCCGGCCGTCCTTCGCGGCACCGCGCGAGACCTTCGGCGAGCAGATGCGGCACGTCGTCGGGATCGTCCGCGCGGACGCACCATTTGGCGATCGATTCGAACATCCCGGTCGAATCGGACGTCGGCACCTCGCCGGTGAGCACCGGATCGAGCGCGGGGGTTTCGAGCAGCACCACCATCGGCGTCTCGTCCTGATACGCCGTCTGCACGCCCATGACCAGCGCGGCGGCGCTCGGACCGCGGCTCGCGAGCAGCACGGCGGGGCGTTCGGTGAGCTTGCCCTCGGCCTCGGCCATGAAGGCGGCGCCCGAATCGTGGCGGGCCGAAACGAGCGTGACATCGCGCTCGCGGCGCAGCGCGTCGAGCAATTCCAGGAACGACTCGCCGACGACCGCGTACACCCGGCGGACCCGGGCCTCGTTCAAGACGCGTACGGCCGTTTGCGCGACGGTGGTTCCCACTTGGTATCTAATGAGGAGAGCTTAGGGCGGCACCGTGAACCGGCGTCAAGTGATCTTGAACAACTCGCCGCGGGATTGTGCCAATTGCCGGATCGGGCTGCCCACCAGTTGGGAGGACGCCGTCGTGACATCCGCCGAACATGAGACTGTTTTCACTTATGGGGCTCCGGCGCTCAAATACGGAACCGGCTCGAGCGACGAGATCGGATACGATCTTGCCCAGTTCGGCGCCCGGCGCGTCCTGGTGGTGACCGACCCGGTCGTCGCGGCGACCGGCTGGCCGGAGCGGATCGCCGAAGGCATCCGCGGCTACCGGATCGCGGCCGAAACCTTCGACGGCGTGCACGTCGAGCCCACCGACGTCAGCATGCAGAAGGCAGTGGACTTCGCTCGCGGCACCGGCCCGTACGACGCGTTCGTGGCGGTCGGCGGCGGATCCAGCATCGACACCGCGAAGGCCGCCAACCTGCTGACCAGCAACGACGGCGAGCTGATGGACTACGTCAACGCGCCGGTCGGCGGCGGCCGCGCGCCGGCGAACCCGCTCAAGCCGCTGGTCGCGGTGCCGACTACGACCGGGACCGGATCGGAAAGCACCACGGTGTGCGTGCTGGACGTGCTGTCGCTGCGGGTGAAGAGCGGGATCAGCCACCTGCGGCTGCGCCCGACGCTCGCGGTCGTGGACCCGCGGCTCACGGTCAGCCAGCCGGCCGGGGTCACTGCGGCGAGCGGGATGGACATCCTCTGCCACGCCGCGGAGAGCTACACCGCCAAGCCCTACACCGAGTTCGGCCGGAAGCGGCCCGAGGAGCGGGTGCCCTACTGCGGGTCGAATCCGCTGGCGGACATGTTCGCGGAGAAGTCGCTGGAACTGCTGTCGTGGGCGCTGCCCGCCGCAGTGCGCGACGGCGACGACATGGCCGCGCGCGAAGCGATGGCGCTGGCCGCGACGTTCGCCGGGCTCGGGTTCGGCAACGCCGGCGTGCACATCCCGCACGCCAACGCGTATCCGATCGCCGGGCAGGTCCGGGATTTCCACCCCGACGGCTACCCCGGCGAGGAAGCGATGGTGCCGCACGGCATGGCCGTCTCGCTCACCGCGCCCGCCGCGTTCCGGTTCACCTTCGACGCGAACCCGGAGCGGCACCAGCGCGTCGCCCGGCTGCTGGCCCCGGATTTCGAATGGTCCGGCGACTTCGCCGACCACCTGCCCGCCGTGCTGACGATGCTGATGCGCGAGATCGGCCTGCCCGCCGGAATCGGCGCGGTCGGCTATAGCGAGTCCGATGTGGACTCCCTGGTGGAGGGAACCTTGAAACAGCAACGCTTGCTGGCCACCGCGCCGCGCACACCGTCCGAAGAGGACCTGGCGGGGATTCTCCGGAATTCGGTGCGGCTGTGGTGAACTATCCGCATTGGCAGACGGTTCCGTTGCGCTGGAAGGACAACGACGTCTACGGCCATGTGAACAACGTCGTGCATTACTCGTTGATGGACACCGTCATCAACACCTGGCTGATCGAACGCGGCGGCCTCGACATCGAGTCCGGGCCGGTGATCGGGCTGTGCGTGGAATCGCGTTGTGCTTACCACGCCTCGGTTTCGTTCCCGGACACGCTGCGGATCGGCCTGCGAGTGGCGCACCTCGGGCGGTCGAGCGTGCGGTACGAGATCGGGATGTACACGGCGTCGGAAACCTTGGTGGCGGAAGGACATTTCGTGCACGTGTTCGTGGATCGCGAGTCCCGGCGGCCGGTCGAGGTGACCGGGAAGCTGCGGGAATCGCTGGCGGAGCTGGCTTGATCACCCCGGACTGACCGCACGCAACGCCCGGCCGCCGAGTTCGCGCAGGTGCTCCGCCAGCTCCGGCGGTTCGTGCACCTGGAACTCGCGGCCGAGGCTGGTCAGCCGGAACGCCAGCCACTCCAGGGTGTCGGCCGGGCTGACGACGCGACACGTGCGATCGTCCACCGCGGTCACTTCGCTTGCCGCGCCCCAAATCCGCACCACTTCGTCGGCCGGCGCGTGCACGGTGACCACCGCGCGATGCGTCGGGCGGGAGGTATGCAGCTTCGTGGTCACGTACTCCGCCGGGTCCTTGGCAGGCAGGTCTCTCGCGGTGAACCGGGTCCCGATGGCCTGCAGTTTCTCGATGCGATCGACGCGGAAGACCCGCCAGTCGTCGCGGTCACTGTCGAACGCCAGGAGGTACCAGCGCCGGCCGGACGACACCAGATGATGCGGCTCGACCAGCCTTTTCGTCGCCTTGCCGTCGTTCGCGAGATAGCCGAACCGCAGCCGCTCGCGGTTGGCGATCGCCGTGGCCAGGACCGTGAGCGCTTCCGGATCCACCCGCGGCCCGTCGTTCAGCGGCAACGGCACCGTCGCCTTGCTCAGCACACTCACCCTGCGCCTTAATCGAGACGGCAAGACCCGCTCCAGCTTCGTGAGCGCCCGCACCGACGCCTCGTCAATCCCGGTCACCGCGTGCCCCGACGCCATCCGCAACCCGACCGCGATCGCGACCGCCTCCTCGTCGTCCAGCAGCAACGGCGGCATCGCACTGCCCGCGACCAGGCGATATCCGCCCTCCGCACCCATCGTCGCCTCGACCGGATACCCGAGCTCCCGCAGCCGCTCGATGTCCCGGCGAACCGTGCGCCCCTCGACGCCCAGCCGCTCCGCGAGCTCGCTGCCCGGCCACTGCCTCGGCACCTGCAACAAGGACAGCAACTGCAACAACCGCGCCGCACTCATGATCTAGGACCATACCTGCCCTACATGCTCTCTAACGTCCTTCTCATGACCATTCGCCCGTTCCGCATCGACATCTCCGACGCCGCCCTCGCCGACCTGCGCGCCCGGCTCACCCAAACCCGCTGGCCGTCCCCCTTGCCCGGCGACGGCTGGGACCGCGGCGCCCCGGTCGACTGGCTGCGCGAGGTCGCGTCCTATTGGGCCACCGGCTACGACTGGCGCGCCCACGAGGCCCGGTTGAACGAATTCCCGCAGTTCCACACGGAGATCGACGGCGTCGACCTGCACTTCTTGCACGTCCCGTCCGCCGCACCGTCCGCCACGCCGCTGCTGCTGACGCATGGCTGGCCGAACTCCTTCGTCGAGTTCGCGGACCTGATCAAGCACCTTTCGGACTTCCACGTCGTGGTCCCGTCCCTGCCCGGCTACGGCTTCTCTTCCGCCCCCGGCCCAGGCTGGGATGCCACTCGCGTGGCCCGCGCATGGGCCGAGTTGATGCGCCGCCTCGGCTACCGCGACTACGTCGTCCAAGGCGGCGATTACGGTGCCTACGTAGCCCCCGAAGTCGCCCGGGTCGGTCCGGTGCTGGGCGTCTACATCACCGCTGGCCTGGGGATTCCCACCGAAGCCGACCTGCCTGACCTGGATTCTTCGGAGCGCGCGGCGTTCACCGAGATGATGTCGCAGGACTGGATGAACGGCGTCGACCACCATGCCCTGCTGCGCGCCGCACCGCAGACGTTCGCTTACGGCTGGAACGACTCTCCCGTGGGTGCTTTGGCGTGGATGGCGCAGAAGTTCCACGAGTTCGGCGGTGGCGGCCGGGCACTGGACGAGATGCTGGACGGGTTCCTGACGAACCTGAGCGTGTACTGGTTCACGGAGACCTTCGGGACCTCGTCGTGGTCGTACTACTCGAGCGCCGGGTTCGCCTGGCCGCGAGGCCAGAAGGACGCGCCGACCGGGGTGTACAGCGGAGTGCCGGGGATCCGCCGGCTGGCCTCGAGGGAGTCTGAGATCGTCCACTGGCCTGATGACAATCCGGCTGGGCATCACTTCATCGCGATGGACCAGCCGGAGGCTTACGCCGCAGACCTCGCGCGGTTCGTGTCTTCGTGTCTCGACTCCGCTCGCGGCGGTGAGGCTAGGGGTGGGTACCCACCCCGATGAGGGGCCGGGCGCTGCCCGCTAGACTGAGCGCGCGGGCCGTTAGCTCAATTGGTAGAGCTGCGGACTTTTAATCCGTAGGTTCTGGGTTCGAGCCCCAGGCGGCCCACCACTACCGACATCCCCGCTGATCAGCGGGGATGTTCTTATCTGGGGATCCCGCGGATGTTCGCGGTGGGCTCTCCCCGCTCACCGAGCAGGAAAGCCTTGCCCCGTTGGGGAAAACCGCATGTGTCGAGGGTGTGCTTCGCTGCGGCGGGCCCGCGTCTTCTGCGCGCTCGAGCTTCAAGGAAACACCTCACCTGAGCCGCCAAGCCGACCAGCCGCGCTGTGGTCCGATTCAGAACCCGCACTACGGTGCGGCGAGGGCGACTCGGTTACGCCCAGCGGTCTTGCCAGCGTACAGAGCGGCGTCGGCGGCGCGAAGCAGTCCTTCGATGCTCTCTTCGGGAATATCGGGGTAGACCGCGCCGCCGAGGGTGGCGGTGAGGTGTATGGGGTGGCCGCTGGGGTCGCTGAGACTCAGGGCGTGGATCCGGGTGCGGATGCGTTCGGCGATGTCGCGGGTTTCGGCTTCGTCGACCCCTGGCAAAAGCACAGCGAACTCTTCACCGCCGTAGCGGCCGACGCTGTCACCTCGCCGCACCGAGGTGGTGATCGCTTTCGCGACTTTGAGGAGGACCTCGTCGCCGACCAGGTGACCGTGGGTGTCGTTGATGGTCTTGAACCAGTCTAGATCGATCATCAGGACGGCGACCTGCCCGTGTTCCGCCTGGACACGAGCGAGTTCCGCCTTGGCTTGGTCCTGCCAGGCGATGGCGTGCAGCAGTCCGGTGCGGTGATCGGTCCGCGCGGCGAGGCGCAGCTGGTCGAGAAGGACGCATTGGTGCAGTGCCAGCACCGGGATGATCATGAGCAGGGCGGCCGGCGGCCACCACCACAGGGCGAGGGCGACGAATACTCCGAGGGCGAGCTGGCTGACTTCGAGGAGGTTGTCCGACCGGCTGCCCAGCGCTTCGCCGGCGTGCTTGACGGTCGTGGTGCAGTGGATGACCACCGCGACGAGCACGGTGTTCACGGTCCACTGGACGGCCGCCGCCGCGATGATGACCAGCACGTCGGACCAGTCCGGCCGGATTGCTGAACCGGCTAGGGCGGGGTGGCCCGCGGCGTGCAGGACGGTCGTGGCCGCGGTCGCGGACAACGCGAGGGTCGCGGCGGTGAAGACGGTGCGGTGCGGTGGCCGGTGCGCGTCGAATCGGTTCACCAGTACCCAGCGATGGCCGTAGATCACGGCGATCAAACCCAGCTCGAGCAGCAGCGGCAGCGTCAGCACACCGGCGAATATCCATACGCTGCACAGGTCCACGTAGGGAGAGTGCGACTGGTCGCGCCGGATCCGCTCGATGGCGTGCGAGGCGTGCAGGTGGATCACCGCGCAGCCGGCGAGCCAACCGGCGAGCGCCCACTGCCCGGAGGCCGGCCAGGAGCGGGCTGCCAAGACCGCCGCGGCCACCGCCGCGACGTCGACGACGAGCACGAACGCCCGGGCCGGTTTCGGCAGAGACCACATCCGCCAGCGAGCGGGCAGCCAGGTTCTGCTGGGCGTACCGATATGCATCACAGCGCCTCCCCAAGCCTGCTGTGTCTGTAATCACCCGTCTACGAACGGTAGCCGCGTCGCGGTCCGATGTCATCCCTCTGCCGCCGACCGGCCCGGCTGGGACCATTTCAGGTGTCCCGTACCCGGTGAGCCGCGAAGGGAGGCGTCAACTATGCGCGACAAGGGCTGGTGACGACGAATGTTCAGGACTCCGCGGGAAGAACGGCGCTGATCGCCTGGGGCTCCCGGCGGGACCAGACGGCAGCCGCGGCGAGCGCGACCAGCGCTCCCGCGGTCCCCGCCGCCGCGATCGCCGTGGCCGGGCCGGTGAACTGGGCGAGCAGCCCGCCGAGGACGATGCCGAGGCCTTGGCCCGCGACCATGCCGGTGCGGGCGAACCCCAGCGCGCGGCCTCGGACGCCGGGCGGGACAAGCTGCACGAACGTGGCTCCGGCGGTGACCTGGTAGGCCGAGCACAGCCCCGATCCGAACAACAGCACCAGCGCCGGAACGAAGCCGGGACCGGACCAATAGCCAAGCAGAGGCACTGACGTGCCGATCGCGAGCAGCCCCAAAGCTCGCAGCCGCGTTCGCCGGGACACCAACCTCAGCAGCACCGCCCCGACGACGGCTCCGGCGG
The DNA here is from genome assembly GCF_004522315.1 of Amycolatopsis sp. CFH S0740. Lineage (NCBI taxonomy): Bacteria > Bacillati > Actinomycetota > Actinomycetes > Pseudonocardiales > Pseudonocardiaceae > Amycolatopsis > Amycolatopsis sp. CFH S0740. Next base: position 34,426 of record NZ_SDLS01000015.1, read on the forward strand.
GTTCGGCCGCGAGCAGCACCCCGATCCATCCTCCGCCGACACCGATTTCCTGAGCGAACGGCACCGCGAGCCCTTCCGGGACGACGGTGAACAGCGCCAGCCAACCCAGCCACAGCAGGGTCGCGAGCCGACGATCTCCGAACACGGCGACCGCCCCTCCGGCGACTTGACGCCAGGAACGACGCCACCGTGAAGCGAGGGCGTCGCCGGGCAGAGACACCGGCGGCACGTGCGGACCCAGTGCGACGCGGAGGAGAGCCGCGGACACGGCGAAGGTGACCGCATCGATCGCCAGCGCGGTGTGCGGCCCCACCCCGGTGACCACCAGCGCGCCGGCGGCGAAACCGGCGACCAGGCACAACTGGTTCGTCACCTGCTGCACCGTCTGGCCCGCCTCGTACCGGCCGCCGAGCAGCTCCGGCAACACCGCGCCCTGCGCCGCCGAGAACGGGGCCTCCGCCAACTGCACCAGCACCAGCAAGACCGCCAGCAACGGCAACGGCACCACCGGCACGGCCATCAGCGCGACCAGCCCCGCCCGGACAAGATCGCAGACCACCATCACCCGCCGCCGCGGGAACCGGTCAGCCAGCCACGACAGCAGGGCTCCGGACAACAACGCGGGCAACATCGACAACGCGTACGTCGCGGCACTCCACGCGGGGGACCCCGTTCGCTGGAACACCAAAATCGTCAGCGCGACCCGCGCGAGCTGATCCCCCGCCGTCGACAAAACACCCGCGACCCACACCACCCGGAACCCGGGCACTGTGAACGCATTCCACGTACGACTGGCCATCCCCACCCCCGCGGCTGCCCCATGCGTCTCCCCGAACGCCGAGCGTAGCCTCAGATTCCCGCTGGCACAGGCGTTTCTCGCAACACAGCCGACGACATGAGACCTCGAATAACGAGGCAGCGCGTTCGTCAATGAGGTAATTCGCGAAGAATTCCGTTCAATCGTGAAGAGCCTGCGAAGGAAGTTCTCCATACGCAGCCCGATAATGCGCAGTAAACGCACTAGGCCGCATATACCCCCACCGCGCCGCAACCTGCGTAACCGTCGTCTCCCCCGGCGTAGCAGCCCTCAGCTCAGCTCGTGCATGGTCAAGACGCACCCGCCGCAGATAGGCCATCGCGGTCGTATCCAGGTGCCGTCGGAACGCCAACTGCACCGCCCGTGCGGAGACTCCGGCGGCCTGAGCTAGGTCGGTGGCCGTGAGGTCGCGTTCGGGATTCGCTTCGATGAACGCCACAGCGCGGCGCAAAGCTGCCGGATGTGCGTCGAGTGAGGTGCCGGCGCGTTCGTCCAGTGCAGTCGTGGGGAAAGCCGCGAGGACAGCCGCGGCGAGGTGCTGCGTGGCGGTGCTGACCAGCAGTGGGTGCTCGGCGATGTCCGGCGCGGAGAGGACTTGGTCGCGCACGTAGGTGATGGCGGCCCGCAGGTGCTGGGCACCGGCGGCGGACACTGGGTTGTGGTCGAGCAGTTCGACGGGCTTTTCGACTCCGGCGACGCGGGCCAGCACGTCTGGGTCGAGCATGGTGATGCTGTAGCGCGCCCGGCAGATCCGGCCGGTGTACGGGCGGTCTGGCGGGGCAAAGGAGAACAGGTCTCCGGGGCCGAAGTCGGCGGGTTCGGACCAGTTGGCGGGCCGGTGGTCTTCGATGGTTCCGGTCTCGATGTCGCAGAGGCAGATCCGGCCGAGCGGGCTGACGTCGTAGCTCATCTCGAAGTGCAGGTCCAGCTGGTCGGCGCTGACGCTGTCCGAGGCGACCCGGGTGATGTGGGCGCCCGCGGCGCGGCCTCCGCTGCCGATGCGCATCGGGGCGTAGGACTTGGAGAGGAATTCTTCGGTGCGCTCCAAGTCGTCGCTGTCGAACACCAAGTGTCCAGGAGCGGACATCCGCCGGTTCGTCCTCCGTCCCACGCCGACAAAGCGACCCCGGCGGGTCCTCGGGCGTCGTGCGAGGACCTCCGACGTGCTTCGTCGCGGGGCAGGCCCCCGGTTACCCGCGTGGGTCGGGGATCAAACCGCCGAGCTGGGAGCAGGCGTCGTCGATGGTGGCGGCGAGGCGGAGCATGGCGTCGACCCTGGTGACGCGCAGCGGGCGCAGGACGGCCCGGTTGCCGCCGGTCACCACGATCAGTTTTCGGTGCCGGGCGGTGGCGGCGCGGTGGGTGTCGAGCATCAGCGACATGCCGATGACGGCCATGAAGTCCAGGCCGGTGCAGTCGAGCACGATGTCGCGGCCGGTCCGCAGCTGCGTGTTCAGTACGTCGGCCAGCTCGTCGGCGGTGGCCAGATCCAGTGCGCCGCTCAGTCTCACCAGCACCAGGGAGCCCAGCGGCCCACAGCGAATCGCCAGGTCGCCGGGGCGCAGCGACCGTTCGGTTGTCTCGGACATCAGCGGGGTTCTCCCTGTCGTCTGTGTGGCCAACGCCGCGACGGGGAATCGTTCCCGAAGGCACCGCTGAATCTCAGGCTCGGTTTCCGGCCTTCCGCTCCGGAACGAACTGGGGTTGTCTCCACCGTGCAGGGCTTGCGGGGAATGGTCTAGCGGCGGAACCGAACACCGGGACTATCCGGAAAACGAACCGTTCCGGTGCAGACGGGCCGGATCGGCACGGGTCACTGCCGCCGGTGCGGGCAGCTGCCAGCCTCTCTCGTACGCGGCGGCGAAGCGTTCCTCGCCGAGGGCCAGTCGGCCACGACTGCTGAGCGTGCGTACCTGCAGGTCAGTCCGGTCGTGGGCACCGCGCAGGCGGGCCGCTGCGCCGAGGATTTCCGCTCCGTCCGTGAACCGGCGGTACAGCTCGGCCAGGCCGGCGACCGTCACCGCGACGGTGGCCACGATCGGCAGGTCCTTGCTGTTGACCGCGGCCGCGTACGCCCGGTCCAGCGCCGCCTCCGCACCGGGGCCGTCGCCGAGTTCCAGGCAGAGTTCCGCTCGTACCGCGCTGACCAGCGCCTGTCCGTGGTCGCCGCCGAACGGGAGCGGGGTGGACAGTCCGGCCTCGGCCGCTTCGATCAGCTCGCGGGCCCGGGTCAGATCACCGGTGCGCAGGCGGAAGCTGGCCTCTCGCGCGTCGAGCAGCACGACGGTTTCGGGCATGGTCGAGCGCAGCGTGCGGTCCCTGGTCACCGCGATCATCGCCGCGGCCTGCTCGGTTTCGCCCAGCCGGACGTGCAGGTCGATCAGGCGCAGGTCGATGAACGTCTCGTCGCTGTGGTTGAGCGACCCGAACTCCTGCGCCAGCCGTTTGGCCTCGGTCAGGTCGGCCAGCGCACCGGCCAGGTCGCCGTCGTATTGCCGCAGCAGGGCGCGCATCGGCAGGGCCATCGCGACGCCCCAGCTGTCCCCCGCCTCGGTGAAGCAGTCCAGCGCGACGGCGACGTCCGTATCGATCTGGGCTAAATGGCCGTCGTTTTCGGCCAGTTCGGCGCGGGTGATCCGGGCCAATCCAGCCAGCCATCGGTCCGGGCCGTCGGCTAGCCGCTGGAGGAGCGGCGACGCGTCGATTCCCGCGCGGGCGGCCAGTCCCGCAGCGGTCAGTACGCCGAAGGGCGGCAACTCCGGATAGTTCAGCAGGCGGCTGACTGCCTCGTCGGCTGCGGCACCAGCGTCCAGCAGCAGCGCTCCGGCGGCGATGTCGCGGTGCATGCCTGGCTGGGCGGTCGCTTGGCCGAGCCAGTACGACGCGTCGGCATGTCGGCCCAGCATGTGCCAGTACCAGGTCAGGTCGAGCGCGAGGGCGAGCCCGGCGTCCGAGGTGTCGCAGAGGTGGCGCAGGGCGGCCAGCACGTTGTCGTATTCGGCGGTCAGCAGGTGGAGCGCGTCGCGTTGCCTGGGGCCGCGCAGAAGCGGGTCGTTAGCGGCGACCAGCTGGGCGAAGTATTGCGCGCTCCGGTTTCGTACAGCGGGCAGAATCCCTTGTTCGGCAAGGCATTCCAGGCCGTATTCGCGGATGGTCTCCAACATCCGGTACCGGCCGGGGACGAGCTGGAGCAGCGAGCGGTCGACCAGGTCGGCGAGCAGTTCCTGGGCTTGCTGGACCGGGAGTTCGCAGACCGCGGCGGCCGAGGCGGGAGTGACGCCGCCCGGCAGAACCGCGATCCGTTCCGCGACCGTTCGCGCGTCTTCGCTGAGCAGGTCCCAGCTCCAGGCGATCACCGCGCGCAGCGTCCGGTGTCTCGGGAAAGCCGTGCGGCTGCCGGTGGTCAGGAGCCGGAATCGGTCGGACAGGCCGGAAGCCAGATCTGCCAACGAAAGCGTCCGCAGGCGGGCCGCGGCCAGTTCCAGCGCTAGCGGCATGCCGTCGAGGCCGCGGACGATTCGCAGCACGTCGTCGAGATTCCGCTCGTCGACGGTGAAATCGGGACGCACGGCTGCCGCTCGTTCGGTGAAGAGCCGCACGGCCGCGGTGTCGCGGAGCGGGCCGAGCGGGACCAATGCCTCGCCGTCGATCGCCAGTGGCTCGCGGCTGGTGGCCAGGACCCGCAGTCCGGCGCAGCGAGGCAGCAGTGCGAAAAGGAGGTGGGCGACGGCGTCGATCAAGTGCTCGCAGTTGTCCACCACCAGCAAGGTTTCCTTGCCGCTCAGCTCATCCGCCAGCACGTCCAGGTCGCCGACGGGTTTGGCCGAGGCCTCGAACAGTGCGGTGCCGCGCAGTCCGATCGCGGTCAGCACCGCAGCGGCGACCTTGGCCGGTTCGGTGACCGGGGAGAGGTCGATCAGCCAGCTGCCGTCGCGGTATTCCCGGCGGCGGGCGGCTTCCAACGCGAGCCGCGTCTTTCCGGCGCCGCCGGGACCGAGCACGGTGACCAACCGGCCGGTGGCGAGCAGGGCATCGACCCGGGCCAGGTCGTCGGTGCGGCCGACGAAACTGGTCAACGGCGCTGGCAAGGCAGCCGGTTTGGTCTCCTTGACGGGCTCGGCGCGCAGCAGGTTCAGGTGGCGTTCGCGCAGCGCGGTGCCCGGGTCGGTGCCGAGGTCGTCTGCCAGCGCTTCGCGGATTTGTTCGTACTGGGCCAAAGCTTCTGCCTGACGACCCTGCGCGGCGAGGGCGTCCATGAGCAGTGCGGCGGCGCGTTCGTGGACGGGGTGCTCGGCCAGCAGGGCAGTCAGGCGGGCGGTTGCTGAGTCTGGACGGTCCTGCGAAAGCTCCGCTTCGGCGAGGTCGGTGACGGCTTCGATCGACAGGCGGGCTAACCGGGTCGCGGTGGCAGGATCGACTGCGGCGACGGCTGGGGGTTCGACGCCGGGACGGTCGCCCCACAGCGTCACGGCGTCGTCCAGCGAAGCCGCGGCGACGAGTTGTTCGAACCGCAGCGCGTCCACGTCGGCAGGGTCGATGGTCAGCCGGTAGCCGCCGGAGACCTGCGTGACGTCGCTCGGTGAACCGAGGGCGCGGCGCAGGCGGGAGACCAGGGCTTGGAGGGCGTGCGCGGGGTCGGCGGGCAGATCCGAGCCCCAGATCGCGTCGACCAGGACGCTCTGCTGGACCGGACGTCCACCGGCTAGTGCCAGTCGCGCGACCAGTCCCTGCAACCGAGCACCGGGTATCGCGAGGGCCTCGGCACCCCGTGTCACCTGGAACGCTCCGAGCAGCGTGACTCGAAGCCGCGTGCTCCCGTCCATTCGACGATCTTCGCGCGAACACCGGTGTCAGCGCTATGTGCCCCCCACGTGAGCGCCGTGTGCGGGCGGTGTGAGCGGCCGTCGCCAAGGTGGTCGCAGCGACGGAGAACACAGGGGGTTTGCCATGTATGACGCAGTAATAGTGGGTGCTGGGCCGATCGGTCTGTTCCTGGCTTGCGAGCTTGGACTCGCGGGCAGTTCGGTCCTGGTGCTCGAACGGGAGCCCGAGCCGGGTTCACCTTGGCGGACGGCGCCGCTCGGGTTGCGCGGGCTGTCGGCCACGTCGATCGAGGCGTTCCACCGGCGCGGGATGCTGCCTCCGCTGCTGGCGGCGTCGGACATCCACGACCTGCCCAGCGACGAACGGCCGCGTTCGGCGGGCCATTTCGCCGGAATGGTGCTGGATCCGGCCAAGATAGCCGTCGATGCGCTGCCGTACTGGCTGCCCAGTTCGCTGCCCGGCGGCATGATGACCAACCTCGACGCGATCGAGGCGGTGCTGTCCGAGCAGGCGGCCAAGTTCGGCGTCGAAATCCGGCGCGGGGTCGAGGTTTCCGGCGTTGAGCAGCACGAAGACGGCGTGCTGGTGCGGGCTGGCGAACAGGAGTACGCGGCGCGCTGGGCGATCGGCTGCGACGGCGGGCGCAGTGTCGTGCGCGGGCTGGCGGGTTTCGAGTTCGTCGGCACCGAACCGCAGTTCACCGGCTACACCATGCTCGTCGACGTCGCCGATCCCGAGAAGCTGAGCCCGGGATTCAACCTGACGCCGAACGGGATGTACGTCCAGATGCCCGCGCCGGGCCACTTCGGCGTGCTGGACTTCGACCACGGCGCGTTCGACCGCACGCGGCGGCCGAGCCTCGAGCACCTCCAGACCGTGTTGCGCCGGGTGTCCGGCACGGACGTCACGCTGACCGGCGTCCGACTCGTCTCGACGTTCACCGATCGCGCCATGCAGACCACGACGTATCGGCGCGGCCGCGTGCTGCTCGCCGGCGACGCCGCGCACATCCACTCCCCGCTGGGCGGCCAGGGACTCAACACCGGTATCAGCGACGCCGTGAACCTGGGGTGGAAGCTCGGCGCGGTAGTCCGAGGCGAGGCACCGGAAGCGATTCTGGACAGCTACCCCCGCGAACGCCATCCGATCGGGGCTTGGGTGCTGGATTGGACTCGTGCGCAGGCGGCGGCAATGCGGCCGGACGCGCACGGCCAGGCGGTGCAAGGCGTTCTCCGTGACCTGCTCAGCACCCGTGACGGAACGACCTACGTGTACGGGAAGATGTCCGGCGCGTCGCTCCGCTATGACCTCGGCGACGAGCATCCGCTGATCGGTCGTTACGCGCCGGATTTCCAGCTGGCGAACGGAATTCGTCTCGGCGATCTGATGCGGGACGGCCGCGGCGTGGTCCTCGATTTCAGCGCTGACGAGCGTCTGCGCGAGACTGCGGGGCGATTGCGTTACGCGGCCGGTCCGGCGAAAGAAGACTTCGGATTGGGTGCCGTGCTCGTGCGTCCGGACGGCATCGTCGCCTGGGCGGGCGACCGAGACTTTTCCCAGGAATCTTTCATTCAAGCCAAAACTCAGTGGTTCGGCGAAAACTAGGAGCAGCCATGACTATCACTCTCCGCCCGGGAAGCACTGTGCTGTTCACCGGCGATTCGATCACCGACTCCCAGCGGAACGACAGCGAGGACGGCCTCGGATTCGGTTACCCGCTGCGGATCGCGGGCGAATGGGGCCTCCGGCATCCGGATCGTCCGGTGACCTGGCTGAACTCCGCGATCGCGGACAACAAGGTGATGGACCTCGAATCCCGTTGGCAGGCCGACGTTCTGGACGCGCGCCCGGACGTGGTGTCGATCCTCGTCGGCATCAACGACGTCGGCTGGCATTCGTACGACCCGGACGGCTACGTCATTCCCGCCGAGGATTACGCGGCCGGTTACGACCGATTGCTCGCGCCGCTCGCCGAATCCGGTGCCGAGCTGATTCTCATCGAGCCGTTCTTGCTGCCGATCAGCGGTGACATCGAGGTCGGCGACATGCAGCTTGGCGTTGCGGAGCGGAAGAAGTGGCGCGTCGATCTCGACCCGAAGATCCAGGTGGTGCGCGAACTTGCCCGCAAGTACGGCGCGCATTTGCTTGCGGCGGACGGGATGTTCGCCGAGCTTTCCACGACGACCGGTCCGGAGTATTGGGCCGCGGACGGCGTCCATCCGACTCCGGCTGGGCACGCGGCACTCGCCGAGGCTTGGCTGCGTCTGGTCGCCTGATTACTGCCGAGTTCCTTGCTGGGCTTCGAGATTCGCCCGGTACGCAGAGCGTTCCGGGTGGTCCGCGTGCAGCGCGCGGTCGTCGCGGACCAGCCGCCGGATGCGGTTGAGGACCGGTTCCGGGGTGACGCCCGCGGCGGTGGCGAGCAGGCCGACGTAGCCGGGCACGGCGATTTCGGCACGGCGGTTGCGCACCGAATCGACGACCGCCCTGGCGACGTCTTCCGGCTGCACCTTCGGAATCGGCCGCATGTCGAGGCCGGAGGCGAGTGCGGTGTCGACCGCCGAGGGCAGCACGGCGGTGAGGCTGACACCCGCGTCCGCGAACTCCAAGCGGGTCGCGGCCGTCAGCCCCACCACGGCGAATTTGGTCGCGTTGTAGACGGCCAGTCCCTTGACCGGGAACTTGCCTGCCAGCGACGCGACGTTGACGACGTGCCCGAAACCGCGTTCGACCATGCCGGGCAGCACCAGTTTCATCCCGTTGAGGACGCCGCCGAGGTTGACGTCGATCTGCAGCCGGTCGGTGGCGTCGGCGAGTTCGAGGAATCCGCCGTTCGGCATGAGGCCGGCGTTGTTCACCAGCACATGCAACGGTCCGTTGGCCTTTTCGGCCGCGGCGGCGAAGGACGCGAACGAGTCGCGGTCGGCGACGTCGAGGTGGTGCGCGGTGCCGCCGACCAGCTCAGCGGTCTCCTCGGCGGCCGTCTGGTTGAGGTCGCCGATCGCGACGCGCGCGCCCTTGCTCGCGAACAACTTGGCGACCGCACGACCGATCCCAGCGCCTCCGCCGGTGATCGCGACCGACGCGCCGTCGAGGTCGATTTCGGGGTAGGTCATCGGGTCGCTCCTTGCTCGATGGCGGCGCGCACGCGCGGCGGGGTCAGGGTGCGGCAGGCGCGGAGCACGTCGGCGCGGCGGCGCAGGTCCATGAAATTCGGGCCCATGACGTCCAGTTCGGCCTGGCCGGGTTCGATTCGGTGCACCCGGATCCCGGCGGCGCGGAGCTGCTTGACCTCGGCGTCGACGCGCCGGGTCATCGCGCGCCGGGCGAGCCGTTCGACGCGGGCGAAGCCGCGGCCGGGCGCGCCGCCGGAGGTGGACATCGGCGGGATGAGCACGACCTCCTCGACCCCGGTCGGAATGACGAGATCGGCGGACGTCGGCGAGACGGTGCCGCCGTCGACGTACTCGCGGCCGTTGATGGTCACCGGCGGGAACCAGCCTGGAATGGCCCAGGACGCGGCAATCGCGGTACCGAGCTGAGTCCGCTCCGAATTTCCGAACGCGACCCGCTCCCCCGTGCGGAGATCGGCTCCGACGAGCCAGGTCTGCGGATGGTCGACCCAGCCGTCGGCATTGGCCAACGCGGTGCCGAGGTCGCGCAGCCATCCAGCGTCGCCGCTTCCCCTCGGCAACGCTCCGGCTAGCCCGGCCAGCAGGTCTACCCGGCCGCGCAATCCCGCGAAGGCGAGTCCGAGGCCAGGCCAAAGCGGTGTCGGCAACGGCGGCAACTTGCCCGGATGCTGCGCGAGATGATGTACGACGCGGTCGTCGGCGGGCTCTCCCAGCAGCGCGGCCATGATCTCGCCGACCCCGATGCCCGAGCCGAGGAACGCCGCCATCTCCGCGCCCGCCGACGTGCCGACCAGGACGTCGGCGTCGCGCGCGTCCCATCCGAGCTGGTCCTCGACCGCGGCGAGAGCAGCGGCGGTCCAGGCGAAGCCGAGCGTGCCGCCACAGCCGAGCACCAGGGCGCGTTGGGTCATCGACCACCTCTGCGGAATCGCGTGTCAGTGGCGGAACCGTATGTCATTTCTGCGGCGAGGGCAATACCGTTGCAGAGCGCCTACCGGTGGTGCGCGAAGGGAGTCAACGGGTCCCAGAGCTCCACGCAGTGGTGCTGTCGCGGGATCTCCATCGTGAGCTGACTGTCTCCGGCAGCGTTGAGCACCATCACCGCCGGATTGTCCTTTGTGTACGGATCCCATTGCGGCGCACCGTCCACAGTGGGGTTTCCGGTGCGGGCGAACCCTGCCCACTGGGTCAGGATCTGGTCGGCGAGCACCTGCTGGTTGGGGGTCAACTGGGTGCCATTCGGGAACATCAGCAGCCATTCGGCTACGTGGTAGGCGCCATTCGGTTTGGCTGGGTCGACGAAGAATTGCGGTGGGATATCCGTGTCATCGACCTGGTAGGCGAAGACCGGGATGTGTCGCGAGAGCCGTTCGTCGTTGAGCAGTGCGGGGCAGACCGAGTTGGAGTCGGCGACGGCGGTCCGGTAGGCGAGGAACGGGGCCGGCGCGGGAAAGCGTTTCAACGGATACGTCTTGCGAACCTCGTCGGCGCGCTTTCCGTACTGCTGCTTAATAAACTTGCCGTAATCGGCTGCGGTCTCGGCGAACGGCAGCTGGGTTTCGTCGCGGTCGACGCCGTACAGCAAAGCTACGTGATTGACGTTCCCGGTGGCGAAAGCTTCGGCGGGCGACATCGGCAGCGTTGCCCCGTCGACGATCGGCGCGACCGTGCCGTTGTCCGGGTTCCTTCCGTGGTCGGCCTGTTTGAGCACAGCCTGCGCGGGCAGCGCACGCAGGCAGGCCGCGGTGGAGCAACCCAGCGCCTTGGCGAAGCGTTCTCCCTTTTGCTGCGCTTGTTTCTCGGTGGGCAGTTGTGCTTTGCAGTCCTGCGTTTGCCAGATGGTGTCGACGCCGAGCAGTGAGTTGTACTCCCCGCTTTGGCTGATCCCGCGTTTGAACAGCCCGGCCGAGCCCGGCGAAGCGGTGTGGGCGCAGACGCTCGACCCGCCCGCGGAATCGCCGTAGATGGTGACGTTGTGCGGGTCTCCGCCGAACTTCGCGATGTTGCGTTGCACCCAGCGGAGCGCGGCTTGCTGGTCCTGGAGGCCGTAGTTCCCGGCGTGCGCACCGAAGGATTCATGTGCGAGGAAGCCGAAAATCCCGAGCCGGTAATTGAATTCCACGCTGACGACGTGCCCCGCGGTCACGAGACGGCTCGCGTCCGCCGGCTTCCACAACAGGAATCCGCCGCCGTGGATCTGCACCATCACCGGAAACGGGCCGGGCCCGGCGTTGGCCGGCGTGCGCACGGTCAGGTTGAGGCAATCCTCGTTGTCCGAACCAGGTCCGGTGCCGGGCGGCTGCGGACATTCGTTGCCCTCCGCGGTCGCGGCGAACGGTTCAGTCCAGTGCGCGGGCCGCTGCGGCGGGGCCCAGCGCAACTCGCCGACCGGCGGCGCGCCGTAGCGAATCCCTTGCCACGACTTGATCTCCGCACTCGCGACCCCGCACACCGGACCGTCGTCGGTGGTGACCGTCGTGCCCGGCGAACACGCTGGCGCGCTCACTTTGGCGGCCAGCGCCGCCGATCCGGCCACCGACAGCACCACTCCCACGACAGCCGCCAGGACAGCGGGCGCCTTTCCGTCGAATCTCATCCGTCCTCCTTCGGTCCCGCCTGGCCGGGGAGGCGAACGAACGACGAGCAGCGAACAGGCGGTTTACCGGAATGGGCTCGACCAATGACCACCTGCGGGTCATCGCGGCGGGAACACGTCCCGCGTGCCTCCAGTCTGGCGGCCGCGCGGCGAGGCACAACCTCCGTTCGGTCGCGCGGAGGGTGTCAAATTCCCGGGGACGATGGTCTTTGTCCGGGATCAAGCCGCGCCGAGGAACTCCGCCTCGGCCACTGCGCGCAATTCGCGCACTAATTCGCGCACCGCAAGGGATTGCGCACCGGCGTAGGTGGCGACGTACCCGATCCGCCGGGTGGGCGGGTCGGCGATCGGGGTGACGGCGACTCCCGGCGGGGTGGCGGCGAGGGTGAGTTTCGGCAGGATCGCCATGCCGATCCCTTGTGCCACCATGGAAAGCACCACTCCGTCGTCGGCGACCTCCATTTTCGCGGACGGCAGCCAGTCTTGTCGGGCCCACCAGGAGCGCGTGTAGGAGGAGCAGTTTTCCGGCCAGTCAAGCAGCGGGAGGCGGCGCGCTTCGGCGTGTCCGATCGGGTTGACCAGGAAGTACGGCTCCCGGAACAGTTCTCCGGCGACCAATCCGGCCGGCGGAGTTTCGTCCTCGCCGAGGGTCGCGATGGCGACGTCCGCGCGTCCGTCGGCGACCTCGCCCGCGGTGCCGCGGCCCAGTTCGGGGACCACCAGCACCTGCGGGTGCAGGCCGGAATGCTTGGCGGTCAAGCGTTCCAGCGCCGCGGGCAGCAGATGTGCGGCGGCACTGCGGAAAGCGGCGATCCGCAGCGGACCGGTGAGGGATCCGGCGGCCGCGCCCCGGGCTTCGGCGCGGAGAACGTCGAGTTGGCGCAGGATCAGCCGGGCGTGCACGAGCGCGCGGGCACCGGCCGCGGTGGGGCGGGCACCGGTTCGGCCGCGGTCGAAGAGGATGGCGCCGACCTTGCGTTCGCAGGTCCGGACCGCGTGCGAGACCGCGGACTGAGTCAGGCTCAGCTCGGCGGCAGCGGCGGTGAAGCTGCCGGTGCGCTCCACCGCGAGCAACAGGCGCAGCTCGCCCGGAGTGAGGTCGACAGCATCCATGCGGCCAGCCTAGCCGTGGCCATGAGCGGGATTCATGGATCGGTGCGGTCCATCGATCCGGAGGTCTGCCGCGGCGGCTTCGGCGCGCTTAAGTTGCTGGTCAGAGCCGACTAAGGAGATCCACGTGCCCCTGACCGCCGTCCGCCAGGTCCGCCGCCCCGAGGGCGCGCCGAGCGCCGCCGACTTCGAATTCGTCACCCAGCCGCTGCCGGACCTCGCCGACGGGCAGGTGCTGGTCGAAAACCGTTACCTGTCCGTCGATCCGTACATGCGCGAGTTCATGGAATGGGGCGGCTGGGAGCTGGGCGCGGGTCTGGAAGGTCGCACGATCGGCGAGGTGGTCGAGTCGAAGGAGCCGACGCTGCCGGTCGGCACGACGGTGTTCCATCGGCACGGCTGGGCGACTCACGCGGTCCTCACCAGCGCCGACGCCCGGACGATCACGCCCGCGGACGGCGTTCCGCTGAGCGCTTACCTCGGCATTCTCGGCGGTACCGGGCTCACCGCGTACGTCGGGCTCACCCGGATCGCGCAGGTCCGTCCCGGTGACGACGTGTTCATCTCCGCGGCGGCCGGTGCGGTGGGCAGCGCGGCCGGGCAGATCGCCCGGTTGCTCGGTGCGGGACGGATCGTGGGCAGCGCCGGATCGGCGGCGAAGGTCGAGCACCTGACGCGCGACCTCGGTTTCGACGCCGCCTTCAACTACCACGACGGTCCTGTCACCGATCTGCTCGCGAAAGCGACTCCGGACGGAATCGACGTGTACTTCGACAACGTCGGCGGCGACCACCTGGCCGCGGCGATCGACGCCCTCCGCGAGCGCGGCCGGGTCGCCTGGTGCGGTTCAGTCGCGCAGTACAACAACCTGCGCACGCCGCCGAGCGCGCCGCACAACCTGTTCGACGTGGTCGGAAAAAGCCTTCGGATCGAAGGGTTTCTGGTGCGCAATCACCTCGACGCGCGCGAAGAGTTCGAGGAATTCCTGATCCCGCACGTCCGCAGCGGGCAGGTGCTCGTGAACGAGACTGTGACAGAAGGGTTTTCCAGCATCGTGGACGCGTTCATCGGGATGCTGCGCGGGGAGAACGTCGGGAAAATGCTCGTCCGGGTCTGACCGCAGGGAGGGGGCCGGACGGCCCCCTTCCCTGGTCAGAACCTCAATCGCGCCAACGGTTGTTGAGGAAAGCGTCGTCGTCCTCGTCGTCTTCCACCGGGCGTGGTCGACGCGTCGGACGGCGCGGCGCCTCGCTCCGCAGCGCGGGCTGATTCGGAGTCACCGCGAACGGCGACGCCGAACCGGGCTCGTTGCCGAACTCGTCGGAATCGAACGCCGAGGGCGGGTCGGTGCTCGGCCGGTCCGTGCTCCACCCGGACTTGGTCTTGCGCTTCCCCATCTCCCGCCGGTGCTGGACGTACCGTTCGGCCGCCTGCACCTGCTTGGTCATGTACTCCTGGGACTGCGCCTTGATCTCCTCGGCCTTCTGCTCGCGCAGGGCCCGGCGATCGGCCTGCTCCCGGACCAGCGCGTCCAGTTCGGCCTTCATCGCGGCGGTTTCGCTCATGCGTGCCTCCTACCTGGTCCGGATGATCGGCGCGTCGTCGTCATCGTCGAGTGAACCAGTGATCCGGCTGGCGGGCTCGCCGAGGTTGTCGAAGACCGCACCCTCCACGCGATACGCCGCGCGCCGCTCGGTTTCGCCGCCGCCGCCACCGCCGCCGTGTCCGCCGCCCATCGCGCCCATGCCGGGCATCCCGGAACTGCCGGACTGACCTGGCTGACCGGAGTGATCGCCCGCCGGCTGCGAGAACCCGCCGCCGGTTTGGGTGCCGGCGACCGGCGTGTGGTCGACGCCGACCACGGGCCCGCCGTGCAGCGGAGCGCTCGGTGCGCCGGCGGGCACGCCCGGACCGCTGCTGTGCGAGATCTCCGGACCGGGGCCGCCCTCGATCGGATGGCCGGGAGCCCCGCTCGGGACGCCGTGGTGCAGCGGCTGGGCCGGACCGCCCGAATGCGACATCTCCGGACCCGGACCGCCCTCGATCGGATGGCCCGGCGCACCGCTCGGAACGCCGTGCTGCAGCGGCTGAACTGGCTCGCCGGGGTGCGCCGGACCGGGGCCGCCTCCCGCCGGATGTTCGCCGAACGGGCCGCCGGTGTGCGACATCTCCGGACCTGGCCCGCCCTCGATCGGACGCCCGGGATGGCTGCTGCTGGGCGAGGCGCCGCCGTGCCCGTTGCCGTCGGGTCCCTTGTGGTCGGGTCCCTTGTGGTCGCCGGGACCGTCGCCCGCGTGGTGCCGTCCGGTGCTGTCGCCGGGTGCGTCCGGGCGGTGGTCGACCTCGTGGATGCCCTGCTTCTGGTCTTCCTCGCCGAGCGTGTAGGTCGTCGGGTTGCCCTTGCCGTCGTCGACCGTGACGACGGTCGGTCCGTTCGGCCCGTCCGGACGCTCGGCGGTGATCTTCGTGTCGCCGTCGCGGAGATGGATCTTGCCGTCCGGACCGGGGTGGTGGACCTGGGCGTCGTCGTGCTGGCCGTCGCCGCCGTGCGCGGACTTGTCGTCGGACCAGTCGATCTTGAAGTCCTTGACGTTCCCGGAGCCCTCGCCGATCTTGATGTCCATCTTGCCGTCGTGGTCCGGCTCGGACATTTCGAAGGTCTTGTCGCCCTGCTTGACCTTCAGGACGTCGCGACCGTCTTCGTCCGGCTTGCCGTCATGGCCCTTGTCGTCGTCGGGCTTGCCGTCGTGGTTCTTGTCCTCGCCCGGTTTGCCGTCGTGACCCTTGCCGTCGTCGTCCGGTTTGCCGTCGTGGTTCTTGTCCTCGCCGGGCTTGCCGTCGTCGCCGCCGGGGCCGCCGTCAGCCGGGTCGGTCTTGATCGGCGGGCCGTCCACCGGACCACCGCCGCCAGGTGAACCGCCTCCGCCCTTGTCGCCGGAGGTCTTGTCGTCGCCGGGAACCTTGTCGTCCGGGCCCTTGCCGTCGGGACCCTTGCCGTCGCCGCCGGTCGAGCCGGGTTCACCGCCGCCGGGTCCGCCGAGGGGGCCGCCGCCGTGGCTGCCCTGCGCGTCCTTCTTCAGCGACTCCATCGCGGCCTCGGCCTTTTGCTTGGCCTCCGCCTGAGCCTTCTGTTTGGCCTCTTCCTCGGCCCGCTGCTTGGCCTCTTCCTCGGCCTGGTGCTGGTCCTGTCCGCCGCCGGAACCCGAACCGCCCGAGCCCGACGAACCACCGGAACCAGACCCGCCGGACCCGCCGGGATCGGTCTTGATCGGCGGGCCGTCCACCGGACCGCCGCCGCCAGTTCCGCCGCCGGGGCCTCCGCCCGAGCCGCCACCGAGGGGGCCGCCGCCCGGCGAATCGGACGGGACGTCCAGGTCGGGGACCTTCCCGCCGCCCCCGCCGGAACCACTGCCCGATCCGCTGCCGGACCCGCCGCCCGAACCGGATCCGCCCCCGATACCGCCTCCGGAACCACCGGGGTGGTCGCCCTGCGGCGTGTCCGAACCGGATCCGCCGCCAGGACCGCCGCCGGTTCCCCCACCGGTGCCGCCGCCGTGACCGCCCTGGCCACCGCCATAGTCGCCAGACCCGCCCTGGCCACCGCCATAGTTGCCAGACCCGCCCTGACCGCCGCCGTAGCCGCCGCCGGGACCCTGGCCGCCCCCACCAGGACCACCGCCGCCGGGACCCTGACCCCCACCGCCAGGACCACCGCCACCGGGACCGCCCGAGCCGCCTGCCCCGCCGTCCTTGGCGCCCTCGAACTTGTTCTTGATCTTGCCCATTTCCTTGTCAAGGGCGTCGTAGGCCTTGTCGACGAGGTCCTTGGCGTCCTTGCAAGCCTTCTCGAACCCCTTGTAGATGGTGTCCCACATGTCGGGGTTGAACTGGTTCATGATCCACTGCTTGGCGAGGTCCTTGCCGTGGCTCTGGATCTCGTCGTCGTTGCAGCAGCCCTGGTCGTTGAGGGTGTCGACCAGGTTGGTGCCGAAGTTGTAGTCCATCCAGCCGGCGATCTGGGCCAGGTCGTCGACGCTGCCGTGCTCGCCGTTGGCGACCGCGATGACCTTCTGCGCCATCGTGTAGTCGGCCTTGCCGACCTGATCGCGGTACAGGGCGATGACCTGGTCGGCCTTCCCCTTGCACAGATCGAACAGCGTCTTCGTGGTGTGCAGCGTCGCTTCGCTGGCGTGGCTGAGGTCCTCCCCCAGCTTCGCGGCCTTCTTCTGGATGCTCTCGTTGTACCGGTCCGACGCCGCGTCGGCGCCCGCCCCGGTCCAGGTTCCGAAGAGGGTGCCCAGTTCGGTTCCGGTATCGGTCAGCGTCGCCTTGACGGTTTCCGAGCCGTGCTTGAAATGGATGGCGTCGTTGACGAAACCCTCGAAGCTGATGCCGCGCTGCTCGTCGAACGGACCGCGGATGTCCTTGTCGAGGTCGAGCTTGCGCGTGTTGCCCTTGCAGTCGTCGGGGAGCTTCTCGAGCAGCCCGCCAAAGGTCTCGAACACCCTCAGCGCGGCCGCCGCGGGGTCGAAGAGTTCGTCGGACGTCTTCGTGCCGGTGGCCCCGGCGTCCTTGCCCTCACCAGGGGCGGGCGGGGCCTTCTTGTCGAGCTCGCCCTTGCCCTTGTCGACTTCCTTTTTCTTCTCGTCCTGGTTGTAGCTGGCCTGCTGGCCTTTTTGCCGGGCCTCTTCGTAGACCTGCTCGAGCGGCGGGGCGCCGCCAGGAGCCGCGAACGGGTTGTTCGGAACGGTGATGAACGTGCGTCCGTACGACTTGATGTACTTCGCGACGTCCTGGCCCTCGTCGCCTTCGGGATGCGGGTGCTCGTGGACCCACGCCCGGAGCAGGCCGTCCTTCAGCTCCGGCGGCACCGCCGAGTTGTCGAGCAGCTTTTTGACATCCGGCCACGTCTTCGGCTTGTTTTCGTCCGCCATCAGAGGATCCCGTCGACGCCGTTGCCGGTCTTGGTGATGGCGCCGGACTGGTTGTCCTCGTTCGTGCCGTAGGCAGACCCGGCGGTGCTGATGTTCGTGCCGAACGATTCGAGCGCCTTGCTGTAGCCGGAGAGCGCGCCCCACAGCTGTTTGGTTCCCTCGAGGTACTTGTCGGCGTGCGCTTGGTGCACCCGGCCGAACTTCTCCTTGGTCAGCTCGGAGGTTTCGAGGTCCGGATTGTCGTCAAGCAGCTTTTCCGCCAGGTCGCCGATCTTCTTCGACGCCTTCGACAACGCTTCGGTTGTCGCGGTGTACCCGCCCCCACCGCTCATTTCAGTGCTTCTCCTCAGCTCGGCAAGCTGTCAGGGCCTCCGCGAGCACGTCCGCCACGGATTCCACGTCGGTAAACCGATCGAGCTCGTCCAGATCGATCGACACGTCGTAGTAGATCTCCAGCGCGGCGAGAAGCCGGATCCGGCCCTTCGAGTCGATGCCGAGCTCCTCGAGCGGAGCGTCGGGCACGACGAGGGCCGGGTCGAGCCGGAAGGTGTCGCTGACGACCTTCGTGACCTCGGCGCAGTGATCACCCACGGACGCCACCGTAACGCGCCTTGGCGGCCGACCGGGCGACCTTTCCGCTGGAAGTGCGCGGAAGTCCGCCAGAAGGGACCAGGTGTACCGCACGGAGCGTGAGATCGTGCTCCCTCGACACCGCGCGCAGCACGGCCCGGGTCACGTCCTTGACCTCGGCTTCCGCTCCGCGCACCCATTCCGCGACCACCATGGCGCCCTCGCCCTGGTCGTCGGCGACGCCGAACGCGGCGACCCGGTCGCGCCGGATCGCCGGGTGCGCCTCGCCCGCCGCCGCCTCGAGGTCCTGCGGGTGGAAGTTGCGGCCGTCGACGACGATCAGGTCCTTGAGCCGGCCGGTGACGTAGAGGTCGCCGCGGTGGAACACGCCCAGGTCGCCGGTGCGCAGCCAGCCGTCGAGCCCGTCGAGGACCCCGCCGAACGAATCCGCGTCGCCGCGGCCCCAGTAGCCGGACGCGACGTTCGGGCCGTGCACCCAGATCTCGCCGACCTCGCCCTCGGGCTGCTCGTGTCCGTCGTGGACGATCCGGACGAGCTGCCCGACCGGCCGTCCCACCGACATCACCGGCTGGCCGTCCGGCGTTTCGACGGCGCGGCCCTGGGCAAGGGCTTCCCGGTCGAGCACCGCGCCGCGCGGCCCTTCCTCGCCCGCGCTCGCGACGTACACCGTGGCCTCGGCCAGCCCGTACGACGGACGATGCGCCTCGGCGCGGAACCCGTGCGGACCGAACACCTCGTGGAACCGCTCGACCGTGCGCGGCCGGACGGGTTCGGCTCCGTTGAGCGCGACCCGGACGTCCGAGAGGTCGAGGTCGTCCTCCGCGCCGACGTCGGCGGCGAGGTCGTAGGCGAAATTCGGGGCCGCGGTGAAGACGGCCGGATAGTCCGAGAGCTGGCGCAGCCACCGCTGCGGCCGGTGCACGAACTCCGCCGGCGACATGAACACCGACCGGCCGCCGACGTAAACGGGCAGGCACAGCAGCTGGATCAGGCCCATGTCGTGGAAGAACGGGATCCAGCCGGCGCAGGTCGTCTGCTCGTCCGAGTCGTACGCCTGGCTGGCCTGCCAGCAAGCCGCGACGATCGCCCGGTGCGGGATCACCGCGCCCGCCGGTTCGCGCGTCGACCCCGACGTGTACTGCAGGTAGGCAGGGCTTTCCGGAGCCACGTGGACCGGGTCGACGCCCGGTCCGGACAGCTCGTCAACCACCACGAGGTCGCCGGGATCGCTGAACTCGCGCACCTTCGCCGCGACAGCCGACGACGTCGCCCACACACGCGCACCGGAATCGGCGAGGACCCCGGAAAGCCGGTCGGCCTGCGCGCGATTGCCGGGCAGCATCAACGGAACGGCCACCATCCCGGCGGCGAGCGCGCCGAAAAACGCCAGCGGATAAGCGAGTTCCTGTCCGGCGAGGATCGCGACGCGCTCGCCCGGTTCCGCGACCTGGCGCAATTCCCCGGCCACGATCCGGACTTTGGCGGCGAATTCCGCCCACGTCAGCGTGTGCTCGACGCCACGAGTGTGCTCTTGGTGGGTGAACAACGGCCGTTCGTCGCCGGCGCGGGCGAACAACCGGTCCACGATCGAGCCGCGCATGACCTCATCAGGCACGCTCGCAGACGTCCGGGACACGCAGCGCAACCTACTCGACTTCGCGACCGGCCCGCGAGCCCGGGCACGGAGAATTCACTCGCGCACCTTGGCGGCCCGGGATTCCAGATAACGCTTCTCCGCGATACTCGCCGTCGCCTTCGCGGCCAGCCGGTAGTTCTCGTACGCGCCAGGCAGATCCCCGGCTTTCTCCAGCAAATGCGCCCGCACCGACAGCAACCGGTGATGCCGGGCTATCCGCTCCTCGCTGTCCAATGTGGACAGCAGGGCGAGCCCGGCGCGCGGGCCCTCGGTTTCGGCGAGCGCGATCGCCCGGTTCAACGTCACCACCGGATTGGGCGCGATCCGTTCCAGGATCAGGTAAAGCGCGTGCACCTGCCGCCAGTTGGTCTCGTCCGCGGTCGCCGCGTCGGCGTGTGTCGCGGCGATGGCCGCCTGCAGCTGGTACGGACCGAGCTCCGAACCCGCCAGCGACGCTTTCGCCAGCTCAGTGCCCTCGTCAAGCATGGCGCGGTCCCACGTCGTGCGGTCCTGATCGGCCAGCGGGACCAGGTCGCCGGACGGTGTCGTGCGAGCCGTTCGGCGAGCGTGTGTCAGCAGCATCAACGCGAGCAGACCGGTCACCTCGCTGTCGTCCGGCAGCCGGTCGTGCACCATCCTGGCCAGCCGGATCGCCTCGTACGCCAGGTCAGCGCGATGCAGATCGGAGCCGGACGACGCGGTGTAGCCCTCATTGAAAATCAGGTACAGCACCTGCAGCACGACATTCAGCCGCTCCGGTTCCTCGGAGCTCGGGAACGAACTGCCCGCCGCCTTGATCCGCTGTTTGGCACGGCTGATCCGGGCAGCCATCGTGCCCTCCGGTACCAGGAACGCGCGGGCGATCTCGGCCGTCGTCAGACCGCCGACCGCACGCAGGGTCAACGCGGTCTGCGACGCCGGGGTCAGCGCCGGATGACAGCACATGAACAGCAGGAGCAGCGTGTCGTCGGTGTCCGGCACTTCGGGCGCGGCCTCGGCGGCATTCGCCAACTCCCGCTCGCGGCGCGCCAGGTCGCTGCGCAACTGGTCGACATAGCGCCGGGACGCGACCGTCGACAGCCAGCCGCGCGGATTGTCCGGCACGCCTTCGACCGGCCATTGCTGAGAAGCCGCGAGGACCGCCTCTTGCACGGCGTCCTCGCAGCCCTCGAACTGGCCGTACCGGCGCACCAGCACGCCAAGAACCTGCGGCACGAGTTCGCGCAGCAGGTCCTCGACGGATGGAGTGGTCACGCGTCCAATTGTCCTTCCGAGAACATCACCTGGCGCACCTCGACGCCGAGCCCCTCGATCGCGGCGTCCGGAACCTGCGCGGCCAGCTCGATCGCGCGTTCCTTGCTCTCGACGTCGATCATGTAGTAGCCGCCGAGGAACTCCTTGGACTCGAGAAACGGCCCGTCGGTCACCACCGGCTGCCCGTTGCGGACCGACACCACCGCGGCCTGCGAGGGGTCGGCGAGGGCCTGGGCGGCGATCAGTTCGCCGGACTTCTTCGTCGACTCCATGAACGCGGTGACGCCGTTGCCGAGGGCTTCCTTCTCCTCCTCGGTCAGCGCGTCGAGAACGGACTGGTTGATGTGCAGGCTGATCAGGAACTTCATCGTCTTGCTCCTCGTGGTTTCGGGGTCTTTCGCGGAGTGGTCGGAGGCGCGGGCGGATTCTGGACATGGACTTTATGTGACGCGCGTCACTCCCAGCTCGGGCGCACTATGAACGGCATGGAGACCGACGCCTGGGCCGCGCTGGCGAGTCCGTTCGTGGAAGGCGCGTACGCGACCGTCAAAGGCCGAGTGCGCACGTACGTCCTGCACCAGCAGCTCCTGGCACACCTGCCTCCGCCGCCGGCGACAGTGCTCGACGTCGGCGGCGGGGCCGGGCATCAGTCTTTCCCCTTGGCACGCCTAGGTTACGACGTCGTCCTGCTGGATTCGTCCGACGCGATGCTGTCGAAGGCGGAGCAGCGTCTCGCTTCGGAATCGGCTGAGGTTCGCGAGCGCGTCCAGTTGGTGCGCGGCCGCGGCGAGGACGCCGTCACGGCGGTCGCGGGCCAGAAATTCGACGCGGTGCTGTGCCACGGCGTGCTGATGTATGTGGACGATCCCGTGCCGATGATCGACGCACTGTGCGCCTGCGCGGCACCGGGCGGGATCGTCTCAGTGATGGCGCTCAACGCCGAGACGCTGGCCGTCCTCCCCGCGCTGGAAGGACGGTGGAGCGACGCGCTGACGGCGTTCGACGCGCAGGGCGAGCGAGGCGTCCTCGGCGTGGACACGCGTGCCGACACGGTCGCGAGGCTGTCGCAGCTGCTCGTCGGACAGGGAGCCGAACCGCTTGCCTGGTACGGGGTTTGGCTGTTCGCCGACTGGATGGACCTGGACGTCGACGAGAGCCGGATCGGCGAGATCGCGGAGGTCGAACTGGAGGCCGCGCGACGAGATCCGTACCGGCGGCTCAGCCGGGTGTTCCATCTCGTCGCGCGGGCCTGAACTGTCCTATTTGGACGAGTCCCAGAACTCCGTGAGCACCCGCGCGCCCTGGACCGGGTCCTGCGTCATCCACCAGTGCCCGAGCCCCTCCAGCACCGCGACCTTCGCCCCGGCCCGCTCGGCCGAACGGCGGCGCTGCTCGTCCGTCCCGACGTAGTGGTCTTCGGTCGCCAGCACGACGAGACCCGGGCGCTCCGCCGCGCGTCCGAGATTCCGACCGGACTCCGCGAGCGCGGGCTGCGCCGCGGACCGGTAGAGCGGGAGCACCGCACGGGCCATGTCGTCGTTCATTCCCTCGGCGACCTTGGCCGCCACCGCTTCGTGCATGCCACCACTGACCAGGCGCTCGGCCCGGGCTTCCACCGGCGCGCCGAACATCGCAGCGACGGCTTCCTCGCCGACGCCCGGCTTCTGCCATACCTGCGCGAGGTCGTGCCAGACGTAATCCGGGTCGAACGCGCCGACCGTGTCACTGGCCCAGGTGCGCACCAATTCCGGACGAGCCATGACGGCGTTGAGAACGTGCGCACCACCCCAGTCGTGCCCGACTAGGTCGACCGGTTCGGAGAACTTCTCCAGTTCGGCGATCAGCCAGTCGCGGTACTCGACCGCCGTCGCGCCGAACCCCTCCGGCCACGGCGCGCCGAATCCAGGCGGGGACAGGCATACGGTCGACCGGTCGCCCAGTTCGGCAAGCAGGCGCTCCCACACCGCGGCGGTTTCGGGATTGCCGTGGACAAACACTGCGGTCATCGGACTTCCTCCCTCTTCGTCGCTCCCACTCTACGCATACTTGCTTGTCAGCTGGCAAGTATGTTGTAGAGTTTCTTCCCGTGACCACGCCGCGCCGCACGCAACAGGAACGCCGAGACCAGGCGTCGGCCGCTTTGCTGGAAGCCGCCGCCGAATTGGTCGTCGAGGAAGGCGTACGCGCCGTGACCTTGGCCCGCGTCGGCGAGCGAGCCGGGTACAGCCGCGGCCTGGTCACCCACCACTTCGGCGGGAAACAAGCGCTGCTGGAACAACTCGCCCGCACCACGCAGACCGGTTTCGTTCCCGGCTTGGACACCCTGCCACCCGGCCTGGACCGACTGCTGCGACTGATCGACGGCTACCTGTCCCGGCTCAGCGACTCTGACGTGCTGAGCCGGGCGTTCCTGGTGCTGTGGGCGGAATCGATGACCTCGCGCGAACTCGCCCCGATCTTCCGCGAACGCGACAACGCCTTCCGCGACGACCTGCGCCAGGAGATCACCGCAGGCATCACCGAGGGCACTATCCGCGCCGATGTCGACCCGGAGCAGATCGCCGTGGCCATCGTCGGGCAACTCCGCGGCATCGCACTGCAGTGCCTGCTAGATCCGGCCGCGGTGAAGCCGAGCGAACTGTGCTGCTGCGCCGCCGAAGTGTGGAAGCGGGCGCTGTCTTAGCGCTGGCGGGCTGAACAAATTGTGCTGAGAAGACGAGCGCGAACGCCAATACGTCCTTGACGGTCCCGCCTCGCCGCTGTCACGCGGCGAGGCGGAACTCCCCCTCGTACGGCACTCCCCTCGATGACGTCGGCGCGCCCCGGCAGCCGTCCCCTCAAACGGATCTGCCGAAAACGCCGGTCTGTGAAACGCCGCCCCAACACGGCCGCCCTCTACGACTGCCCCCGACACAGCCGCCCTCCGGCCGCGTTGTGGCGGATCGGCTTTCCCGAGCGGCACGACCCCTCAGACGTGCCGACCGCAAAAACCGTCAAGAACCCATCAGACCGCGAACGCCGCGGACTTCCGCGCGATCACCGCGTTCTTGCGCGCCCGCACCGCCCGGTTGGCCCCGGGCAGCCACTGCACGACGAGCACCGCCAGCAGGCTCACGACCGCGATGGCGTCGAAGGCGTTCAGCAGAGCCGGGTTCACGTCGATCAGGTCACGCAGGCCCAGGCCGATGCCGAAGACCGCGAACACCGTCAGCACCACTCGGGCCCAGTTGTGCGCGGCGAGCACCATCGCGGCCGACCCCAGGGTCACCACGCCGATGACCAGCCAGATCGCCGCGCGGGTGGTGAACGACGGCATGGCGATTCCGGTCAGGTCGTCGACCGTGAGCAGACCGCTCGAGGCCAGGTCGCGGCCTTCGGTCTGCAAGTATTCCTGCACGGCCGGGCGGATCAGGCTCTCGCCCTGCACCAGCACCATCGCACCCCACAGCAGTCCGCTGAGCGCGCCGAGCAACCCCAACCCTCCGCCGACGGTCAGGGTGCGCGAACGGCGCGCACCGGTGGAACTGTACGAACTCACTTCTGTCGAACTCCTTGGATCAGCAATCGAATCAAGCGTCACGGAGTTTCCCGCCGACTGCTTGCGCCGTCCACTGGTTCACCGATATTATCTACAGATTTTTTTAACTGGCCGCGAGATCAGGAACGCCGCGTTAGGCTCTCCGACGTCCGCGAAGAGAATGAGAAGGCGAGCCCTGCCCGATGTCCGCACCCAGCCCGTTCCGGTCGCCGTCGTTCAACGTGCTCAGCAGGCTCCTGCGCTCGTCGCCTGCCCTGCTCGACACGACGTTCGACCAGTTGCGCACGCTGATCACGGTCGCGGAAACCGGCACCGCCCTCGCCGCGGCCCGCACGCTCGGCCGCGACCAGTCCAGTGTGCAAAAACAACTCGACACTCTCAACCGAAATTTCTCGGAATTGTGCGGAGAACCATTGTTGCACCGCCAAGGACGCGGACGTGACGTTCTTTTCACCGACACCGGACGCGCCGTCGCGCAGCAAGCGCGCCGCACGCTCACCGAATGGCTGGACACCATTCACGAATGCCGGCGCGAACTCGGCGGAACGCTCACCGTCGGCGCGACTCGCTACACCCTCGGCAGCCTCGCCCACGCCGGCGATCTCGTGGCCGAGCAGTTCCGCGCCCGCGACATCGAACTCAACGTGGTGCACGTGCGCACCAAGGACCTGATCGACCGGTTGCTGGCCAAGGACGTGGACCTGGTGTGCGGCAGCGTCGTCACGACCAGCGCGCTCGACTCCGTCGACGTGCTCGAATGGCGGCGCAGCGGACTCGGCATCGTGACCAATATGGACACTCCGAAACCCGGCGAGTCCGTCGCCACCAGCCAATTGCCGACGCTCCCGCTCGTCGTGCCCAGCGGCGGCGTGATCAACGACTTCATGCGCGGCTGGTTCGGCTCCGACTACCGCAACCGGCTCGACATCGTCGCCGAGATCGACTCCGCGCAATACGGATTCGAACTGCTCCGCTCGGGCTTGATCCGCGGCTGCATGCTCGTCACCCAAGGACTCGGCGAAGCCGCGGGCGAAAACCGCCTGCACGCCGCCTCCGGATTGCGCACCATCGGCCTCGTCGACGACATCGAGCCGAAACTCGAACTCCTCGTCGGCGTGTTCGCCCGGCGCGGCGAACGATCCTCGTACCCGGACAGCCATCCGCTCAACCTGCTGTGGAACGCACTGCACCAAGCAGGAGAGGCGTCCTGGCTCGAAGTGGACCGCTGACCCGCACCACACCGCTGGCCAGCACCACACCGCTGAACCGCACCGACCCAATGATCAGCACGCACCGCTGCGCCGCACTGAACCGCAATGCCAGGACCTTACTGTAAGAGGTACCGCAGGTGTATTTGCCCAGGCCGGCGGTGTGGCCCGGGCGGGATGCGGGGTCAGCGGTCCGTGAGGGCCACCCTGAGGGAATCTGATTCCCTCAGGGTGGCCCTCACGTACCTCAAGTATCGGTCAGGTGATCGTTAGTCGGGCATTTCGGTGCCGTTGGCGTCTCGTGTGGACGGTCAGCGGGCGGCATCGGCACCGCTTAAGTTCCTGGCATTGGCACTGAACCGCTGAGCCGCATCGAACCGCTGATCAGCACGCGCCGCTGAGCCGCGCTGAACCGCTGAACACCGCAGACCAGCACCGAAGCGCCGATCAACACCACGCCGCGGCCCAGCACCGGACTGCTGAGCCGCACCACGCCGCGAGCAACGCCGAACCCGGATCTCTCGCACGCGGAGCGTGCCGGATCAGCGCCAATCCCGCATCAGCAGCGCACGAGGTCAGCGAACCAGGATCAGCCACGAGCCACAGCCAGCACCCCTCAACCGACCTCCTCGATCTCCACCCGATCCGGATAGAACGCGACGTGCCCCTTGATCGCAGCCACCGCGTCGTACGGAGCCTCGTACACCCACACCGCGTTCTCGCCGTCCGGCACCGCGGCGAGGCTGTAGTAGGAAGCGTCGCCCTTGTACGGGCAGTGCGTGCGGTGCTCGGTGGGCGACAGCATCGCCAGGTCGACATCTTCCAACGGGATGTACTGCACCGGCGGATAGCTGGCCTCGCGCAGCACCTGCGCGCGGGTGGTGTCGGCGATGGTCTTCTCGCCTGCCTTGACCACCACCCGCGCGGGGTTGGGCTCAACGGTGATCGGGTGGTCCGGCCCCGGGATCAGCTTGTCGGGCATGTTCTCCTCCTCCGCGCAACGGAATCGGTGCGCACTCCCAACACTAGGCCGGACCACCGACAAAATCAGACGTCGGGAAACTCAGACGCCCGCGACCTGCGAGATCCAGCTGCGGTACCGCGTGATGTTGGTGTACGCGGTGCTGCTCTGCCGGTCGCTGGTCGACGCGACGCCCACCTG
This sequence comes from Amycolatopsis sp. CFH S0740, assembly GCF_004522315.1. Classification (NCBI taxonomy): domain Bacteria; kingdom Bacillati; phylum Actinomycetota; class Actinomycetes; order Pseudonocardiales; family Pseudonocardiaceae; genus Amycolatopsis; species Amycolatopsis sp. CFH S0740. Next base: position 61,230 of record NZ_SDLS01000015.1, read on the forward strand.
CCGTCCGGACGCGAACATCGGGCCGCCCGAGTCGCCGCCCGCGGTGATGCCGTCGCCGTACGTCGCGCACACCGCGACGCCGCCTTCGTAGTCACTGCACGACGGCGTCGTGACGCGCACGTTGGCCACCTTCAGGTACCGCGACTGGCAGTTGATCTCCGAACCGCAGCGGCTCGTCGCGCCCCAGCCGTACACCTGCACAGTCTGCCCGGCGCGGACGTCGGTCGAGGTGCCGAGCGGCGAGTACGTCGCGTTCACCGAGCTGGACAACCGGACGATGGCCAGGTCAGCGGCTCCCGGGTAGCGCGTGATCGCGGCGCCGGTGGCCATCGTGCCGCCGCTGCTCTGGTCGAGGCTGCCGATGCGGAAGGTGTAGGTGCCGCTGGAGGCGACACAGTGCTTCGCGGTGAGGATGTACTGCGGCGCGATGATCGTGGCCGTGCAGTTCTGCTGCCCGTTCACGAACAGCCGCGCGGCCCACGGGGCGTTGGAGGCGTAACCGCCGCCGATGATCGCCGGGGTCGCGGCCGGTCCGCTGGCAGCGGCGGCCTCTCCGGCGAATCCGGCCAGGCCAAGCGCGGTAGCGAGCACGAGTAAACAGGTGCGCAAACGCATGGTCTCTCGTTTCTGCGGCTTCGTCGCCGCGGTTCCGGTGGGGACGGGGAACCCCGATCATCAGGGCGTCGCCCAGGAACCAGAACCGGCGAAAGTAGCCGGGGACCACCTGTTCTTCCGCTGCTACCGCCGCTACGGACAGTTCCGCGTACTGTTCCTCAGCCGGCGATCCGGGTCCGGCGCAGCCAGTACAGGCCGATCACCGGGAGCACCAGCGGGATGAACAGGTATCCCTGTCCGTACACCGACCAGACCGTGGCGTCCGGGAACGCCTGCCGGTCGAAGATGCTCAGGGTGCCGACGGTCAGCACGCCCAGCAGTTCGACGGTGCACGCGGCGAGCGCGATCCGCCACCACGTCCGGCCGCCGCGCGCGAGCGCGATCGTGGCCAGGATGTAGACCACCGCGGCGAAGGCCGACAGCACGTACGCCAGCGGCGCCTCGTGGAATTTCGTGCCGATCTGGACGCCCGCCCGCGACGTCGCGGCGAGCGCGAAGATGGCGTACACCGCGACCAGGATCCGGCCGGGGCCGGTGGCCGTCTTACGCGCTTGCTCCACTCCACACCTCGTTCAGTCGCAGCACCATCACCGGAATGGCCAGGCAGGCGATGCCGAGCACGACCGTGCTCGACCGGCTCTGCTCGGCAAGCGCCCACGCCGCGCCGACCGGCAGCACGACGAGGCAGCCGATCAGGTAGGCGAGGTAGGTCGCGAGGCTGCCCGGGTGGTGCCCGCTCGCGAGCAGCACGATCCCGATCACGAGCTGGGCGACCAGCAGCACCTCGATCACCGCGAGCGCGACGAGCAGCGGGGTGTCCGGGAGTTTCTTGCGCGCCGCCTGGACGAAACTCCACAGCGCGACGAGCGCGGCGCATCCAGCGACCGCTATCGCGAACCCGACGATCACCCGTTCCTCCTTCTGCCCGCCGGCCTCAACGTACCCGCCTGGCTCACCGCCCCGGACGGGCGAGGGGCCGACGGCGTGGCGGGGGCCACGTTCACCGGAACGGGTCGCTGGCATTCCGTCAATTCCCGAATGCCACGGAAATCCCGCTCGACCGGGCGACGGCAACTCACTCTCGGTTCGTCACCGCCGGTTTTATTCTCGCCCCGCTCGGGTCGGCCGAACGCTGAAATGGCGGATTGGCGCGACGGCGAAGCTGTGCGGGAATGGTTTCCGTCGCCGGAGAACCGGAGAAGTGCACACGCGGAAGGATCCACTTTCATGAACGTCCGGCACGAGGCATTCTGCCTCGCCGATCCGTGGTTCTTCGACCGCCGACGGGAAATATCCGCCGACGACCTGGCCGCCCCGCCATACAGTCCACAATGGACTGAAGAGGACCACGGACACTGGCGTTACCTCCACCCTGTCGCAGCCGTTTTGCCCGAACAGGGCTGGGCCGTGGAGATTTCCGCCGCTCCGGGCAATGCCGACCGGGTACTGGACCGCGTCCGCGAGTACTGCCGGACCGCCGGGCTGCACCACCGGCATCTGCGTTCCCGGTCGATTTTCCTCGACCGCAATGCCGAATATCCGACGACCGGCGGAACCGGTGCACTGGCCACTATTTATCCTCCCGACAATAACGCGCTCGAGCGGATCCTCGACGATCTTTCCGAACTCCTCACCGGCGAGCCCGGACCGGATATCGACGGCGCGCTCCGTTGCGGAGAATGCCCGATTCACGTGCATTACGGCGGATTCACGCCCCTGTGGACCGAACATGGCGGCGCCCGCGTGCCCGCGTTGCGCAGGCCGAGCAGCGCACTCGAACCCGCGCCGCAGGGCCCGGAGTTCTCCGTGCCGAACTGGGTCCGGATCCCCGACTGCGTCGCGGAGTACACCGACGCGCCGATGCCGCCGCACCGGGTCGCCGAGGTGCTCCGCCGAGCCCACGGCACCGCCGTCTACCTGGCCGAACGCGGTGGCGAGCAGGTGCTCGTCGAGGAGGCCTGGCCCTACACCGGACTGGACGGCGACGGCGTCGACGCGGTCGCGCGGCTGGAGCGCAAACACGACCTTTTCGAGCGGCTCGCCGGAATCCCCGGCATCCCGAAGACCCACGCCTACCTGCCCGGACAGCGGCACTACCTGGTGCGGGAGTACCGGCAGGGCCTGCCGCTGGACGTCTGGCTCACCCGGCATTACCCGCTCACCCGCCGCGACTGCCCCGAAGCCGACCTCGCCGCCTACCGCAGGCAGGCGTTGTCCGTGGTGGCGCAGGTCGACCGGATCGTCGCCGAAGCCGCCGAACGCGGCGTCGTGCTCGAAAACCCGCGCAACATCCTGGTCGACAGCTCCGGCACGGTGTCGCTGACCGGCTTCGACCGCGACGAAACCGCCCTGCGGCTGCGTCTCTTCCTGCCGCTGGCCCCGCTCTATCACCTGGTGCCGGAACGCCTCCGCTGGGCGGCCGAGCTCACCGAACGCCGGTTCTCGCTGCCCGCCGGCTACGCCGACAGCATCGCGCCGCACACCGAGCCCGCGCACACCGAACTCGACGAACCCCGCCCCGATTGGACCCTGGTGCGCAAGCAGATCGCCGAAGCCCTGCTCGCGTGCGCGACCCCGGATCGGCGGGATCGCCTGTTCCCCGGCGACATCGAGCAGTTCCGCGTCGGCGGCGCGACCTTCGGCACCGGCGCGGCGGGCGCGCTGCACTCGCTGCACGTCGCGGGCGTCGGCCGGTTCCCCGAGCACGAGCAGTGGCTGCTGGAGGCGATCGAGGGAGAACAGCCCAGCCGCGCGGGTTTCTACGACGGCAGTCACGGAATCGCATACGTGCTGGAGGAATTCGGCTACCGGAAGGCCGCGGCCGATCTCCTCGCCGCCTCGCGCGCGCTGGTGGACCAGACCGTCGGCCACGATCTCGCGAGCGGGCTGGCCGGCGTCGGCCTGACCCGGCTGCACTTCGCCGCGACCCGCGGCGACAACGAATTCGGCAGGCAAGCACTGAACATCGGCATCCGCCTCGCCGAGGCACTGGACACCGCGGAACCGCCGGGAGCGACCGCGCGAGCCGGGCTTCTGTACGGCTGGTCCGGCCCGGCGCTGCTGTTTCTGCGGCTCTACGAACGCACCGGCGAACCGGCCTGGCTGTCGTTCGCCGACCAGGCACTCGAACGCGATCTGGAGGAATGCGTCCCGGCGCTGGACGGCTCGCTGCCGGTCCGCGACGGCAACCGCGGTTCGCGCCGTGGGGCGGGAATCGGCAGCGCGGGAATCCTGATCGTCACCGAACAACTGGCGCGGTACCGCTTCGACGCGAAGGCCGCGCGCAGCCTGCCCGCGCTGCGCGTCGCGTGCCGCGGGGAGTTCGCGCTCCATCCCGGCCTGTTGAACGGCCGCTGCGGACTCGCCGCCGGACTGGCCTTCAGCAGCACGCCGGACCGGCGCACGCAGGACGCGATCGACCGGCACCTGACGCGACTTTCCTGGTACGCGGTCCCGTTCCGCGGCGGCCTTGCCTTCCCCGGCACTCGCCTGCTACGACTGTCCGCCGACGTCGCCACCGGCGGCGCCGGAGTCCTGCGCACCCTCGCCGCGCTTCAGGACGGCATCGAACTGCTTCCGTTCCTCGGCCCGACGCCGCGGGGTCAGTCATTAGTCCACTGTGGACAGCAACTGTCGACAAGTCAATTCGCCGACAGTTCCGCCACACGGAACCTCGACTGAGTGTCCGGACACTTTTTGAATCACTCATTCAGCCCAGCCCGTTGGTCCGGAATTCGCAGTCAGGGCCAGGGCCTCGGGAAACGCCGGGGGAACCCGCCGCTACCGTCGGTAACCGGCGTCAAGACCGCGTTCGGCCGCACGTTCAGCGGCACCACGAGGCCCCCGTTCGTGATAGAAACCGGGGCTGTTCCGTTCGGTGGGCCTACGAAGGGTGTATCCGAGATTTCCGTGACGAGGACCACTCGCACCCACTGGCGTGTCCGCTTCCCCGGCCGTGTCCGCACTCTCGCCGAGGGTGACCCAGGAGTTCGTGAATCATCGTGGAGAACAAGGACGATCCCGGCAAGGCGTACGACAAGTCGATCCGGAAGAGGCTGACCCGGACGGTCCTGATCCCGAGCATCACCCTGCTCGTGCTGTGGGCGGTGCTGGCGACGGCCTTCTTCATCAACGGCTTGTACGTGCGGCTCGTCGCGGGCTCGGTGCGTGACGTTTCGATCCCCGCGCTCACCGCGCTGTCGTCGCTGCAGCAGGAACGCCAGCTCGCCCTGCAGTACCTCGACAGCCCCAGCTCCGGCCCGCAGCAGCTCCAGCAACAGGAGCAGGACAGCGACGGCAAGCTGAAGGGTCTGCAGGACGCCTTCGCCGCCACCATTTCCAGCGCGCCGGACGAGATCGCCGGCAAGGTCACCGCGCTGAAGGCGCAGCTCGACCAGCTGCCGGTGCTGCGCTCGCAGGTCAACTTCCGCAGCATCAACCGCGCGCAGGTCAACTCCTACTACAACGGCGTCCTCGACTCGGCGGCGACGCTGTTCGACACCCAGGCGCGCATCGTCCCCGACGCGACCGCGGTGCAGGGCGCGATCTCGGCGACCTCGCTGTTCCGCGCGGGCGACCTGATGTCGCGCGAAACGTCGCTGGTGTCGGCCGCGTTCTCCGGCGGCACCTTCGCGCCGGACGACTTCGTCCAGTTCTCCCAGCTGGTCGGCTACTACCGCACGCAGCTCGCGCAGATCTCGCCGTTCCTCGAACCGGCTGTGCGCCAGCACTACCAGCAGCTTTCGACGAGCGACGCGTGGAAACGGCTCAACGCGGCCGAGGACTCGCTGATCAAGCACGGTCCGTGGACCAGCGGCGACCAGAACAACGTCCCGGTCTCGGCGGGCGACTGGCACGCGCTGACCGCACAGGTCGCGCAAGGTCTGAACCAGCTCACCATCGAACAGGCCGACCAGGTTTCCGCCGCCGCGATCGACTCCGGGAACGCGCAGCTGCGCAACGCGATCATCGGCAGCATCGTGGCCCTGCTCGCCTCGCTGGCCGCGATCATCGTCGCGGTGCGGGTGTCGCGCTCGCTCGTCGACCGGACCCTGATGACGCGCCTCGAGCGGCTGCGCAACGACTCGCTCGACCTGGCGCGCAACCGGCTGCCGAACATCGTCCGCAGGCTCAAGAGCGGCGATCCGGTGGACATCGAGGCCGAGCTGCCGAAGCTGGACCACGGCCGGGACGAGATCGGCCAGGTGGCCGAGGCGTTCAACACCGCGCAGCTGACCGCGGTCAACGCGGCCGCGAGCGAGGCGAAGGCGCGCAGCGGTGTGCACAACGTGTTCCTCGGCATCGCCCACCGCAACCAGGTGCTGGTGCACCGGCAGCTGCAGATCTTGGACGAAATGGAAAGCCGCGAAGAGAACTCGACCCAGCTGGCTTCGCTGTTCCAGCTCGACCACCTCGCCGCGCGCGCCCGGCGGACCACCGAGAACCTGATCATCCTCGGCGGCAAGCAGCCCGGACGGCGCTGGCGCAAACCGGTTTCGCTGATGGAGGTGCTGCGCGCGGCCGTCTCGGAAACCGAGCAGTACTCGCGGGTGCAGGTCGAGCAGGTGCCGGACGTCGCGATCGTCGGCACCGCGGTCGCCGACACCATTCACCTCGTCGCCGAACTGGTCGACAACGCGACGTCGTTCTCCCCGCCGGGTTCGCAGGTCGAGGTGACCAGCCGGATGGTCGCGCGCGGCGTCGTGGTCGACGTGTCCGACCAGGGGCTCGGCATGAAGGAGGGCGTGCGCGAGTGGGCTAACGCGATGATGGCCGACGCGCCCGAATTCGACGCGATGGCACTGCGCGCGGACTCCAGCCTCGGCCTGTTCGTGGTCGCGCGGCTGGCTTCCCGGCTCGGCATCACGGTCACCTTCGACCCGTCGCGCTACGGCGGCACCCGGGCGACCGTGCTGATCCCGTCGAACCACCTCGCCGACGCGAACGCGCCCGAACCCGCGGACGAGGCCCCGGCGCTCGCCCAGGTCGGCGCGCCCGCGCAGGAAAGCGCCGTCCAGCGCTCGGTCCCGGAGGCTCCGCAGCCGACGCCGCGGCCGTACCCGGCCCGTCCGCTTCCGACGCCGAGCCCGCGCACCCCGGAGCCGTATCCCCCGTCCGCGGGCCAGATCCCGGACGTCCCGGCCGCGCCGCGCGCCGCCGAACCGGACCTCAGCGGGCTGCAGGGCGACGACCGGCCCCGGCTCCCGCGCCGGCAGCCGCAGCAGAACCTCGTCGCCCAGCTGCACGACGACCCGGACGCCGCCGCCGAAGCGGACGTGACCAACGCGGGCGAGACCACCGCGCGGACGCTGATGGCGTTCCACAAGGGCACCCGCCGGGCGCGAGGCAGGCAAAATGACTCATAACGACCGAACACCTCACCACACCGAAAGTCAGGGTCTGTCCGCATGAACGAGTACGGGAATTCCACCCCTGATCTCAATTGGCTGCTCGACGACGTCGTCAACCGCGTCGTCGGCGCGCAGAACGCCATCGTGCTGTCCGCCGACGGCCTGCTGCTCGGCAAGTCGTCCGGGATGAGCAAGGACGACTCGGACCAGCTCTCGGCCATCGCGTCGAGCCTGCAGAGCCTCGCCAAAGGGGTCAGCAGGCAGTTCAACCGCGGGCCGGTGCTGCAGAACATGATCGAGATGGAACGCGGGTACCTGTTCGTCTCGGCCGCGGGGCAGGGCGCGTGCCTCGCCGTGCTCGCCGGCGCGGACATCGATGTCGAAATGATCGCGTACGAGATGAACCGGCTGGTCAAGCGCGTCGGCGACTACCTGGCGTCGGCGCCGCGCGAGGCCGCGAACCTGCTGCGGGAGGCGACATGAGCGACGACGGCTGGTACGACGAGGCCGCCGGACCCCTGGTCCGGCCGTACACGATCACGAGCGGACGGACCCCGTCCGAACACCAGCTCGACCTTTCCACCCAGGTGATGACCCTGCAGCAGGGATCGGACCCGGTCGGGCTCGGCCCGGAGCACCTGGCGATCACGCAGCTGTGCCGCAGACCCTTGTCGGTGGCCGAGATCGCGGTGTACGTGAAGCTGCCGCTCGGCGTCGTGCGCGTGCTGTGCGGGGACCTGATCGACCGCGGTCTCGTCATCACCCGCGCCCCGTCCCGTCAGCCGGCCCAGGTGCCGGACCACGAAACTCTCCAGGCGGTTCTCGATGGCCTCATCAAGCTCTGAAGACGCCGCGGCGTCGGTGCCGACCCCGGTCAAGATCATCGTCGCGGGCGGGTTCGGCGCCGGGAAGACCACCATGGTCGCCTCGGTCAGCGAAATCCCGCCGCTGTCCACCGAGGAGGTGCTCACCGAGGCGAGCACCGGCGTCGACGACCTGTCCGGCGTGGAGCAGAAGAAGACCACCACGGTCGCGCTCGACTTCGGCCGGATCACCATCTCGCCGCGGCACGTGCTGTACCTGTTCGGCACCCCTGGCCAGGAACGGTTCTGGTTCATGTGGGACGACCTGGCGCGCGGCGCGATCGGCACCGTCGTGCTGGTCGACACGCGCCGCCTGGAGACCAGCTTCGCGGCGGTCGACTTCTTCGAGCGGCGGAAGATCCCGTTCGTCGTGGCGGTGAACTGCTTCGACAACGCGCCGCGCTACACCGCCGACGAGATCCGCGAGGCGCTCGTGGTGCCCGACGGCGTCCCGATCGTGATGTGCGACGCGCGGCAGCGGGATTCGAGCAAGATCGCGCTGATCCGGCTGGTGAAGCACGCGATGACGGTGGTTCCGCAACCCGCCTGAGCCGGGCTTTCCGACCAGCGAGGGGGTTCCCGGCGCGGGGAGCCCCCTCGTTCGTCTGTCCTCAGTGCACCGGGGCCATCCGGAGATTGAAGTGCCGCAGGATCTTCGGCGCTTCCACGATCCGGTATCCGGGCACCTGCTCCGGGTTTTTCGCGATGTCGCCGAGGATTTCGGCCACGTAGTCGTAGTGGCCCTGGCTGTACACGCGCCGCGGCAGCGCCATCCGGACCAGCTCGAACGGGGCCGGGGTGATCAGCTCGTTCTGCTCGTCGAGCGTGCCGAGGTAGAGCGAACCCAGTTCCACGCACCGGATTCCGCCCGCCAGGTACAGCTCGCAGGCCAGCGAATGGCCCGGGAACCGCGAGGCGGACAGATGCGGCAACAGGCGGCCCGCGTTGAGGTAGAGCGCGTGGATGCCCGGCGGCTGCACGATGTCCACTCCGGCCTCGTTGGCCTGCCTCGCGAGCCGAGCCGCCTCGCCCGCGCGCGCGGCGAGGTAATGCGGGTCGACGACTTCCTGAAGGCCCTTCGCGACGCGGTCGAGGTCGTGCGCCCCGAGCCCGCCGTAGGTGCGGAAGCCTTCGGTGGCGATCAGGTTGGTTTCGCAGGTCTGGGCGAGGTCCGGGTCGGTCAGGCCGATGAACGCGCCCATCGGCGAGATGCCGTCCTTCTTCAGGCTCGCGACACAGCCGTCGACCAGGCCGAACGCCTCTCGCGCGACCTCGCGCGGCGTCTTGTCCGCGTAACCCGGCTCGCGCTGGATGACCAGCCACGCGTTCTCCGCGAACCGTGCCGCGTCAAGGAAAACCGGCACGCGGTGTTTCCGCGCGAGCTTCGCCGCCGCGGCCAGGTTCGCCATCGAGACGGGCTGTCCGCCACCACCGTTGTTGGTGATGGTGAGCAGCACCTGGCCGACGCGGTTGCCGTCCGGGCCGGTCAGCAGGCGTTCCAGTGCGTCCAGGTCGATGTTGCCCTTGAACGGTTCGAGGCTGTCGAGGTCGCCGAACTCCGCGCAGGGCAGGTCGATCGCCTCGGCGCCGAGCAGTTCGACGTTCGCGCGGGTCGTGTCGAAGTGCGTATTGCTGACCGAGATCCGGCCGCTTTCGAGCACGCTGGAGAACAGCACGCGCTCGGCCGCGCGGCCCTGGTGCACCGGCAGGAGGTGCGGGTATCCGGTGAGGTCGCTCAACGCGTCGCGGAAGCGGTAGAACGAGTCCGACCCGGCGTAGGAGCGGTCCGCGGCGGCCGCGGCGGCCTCCTGCCGGGTCGAGACCGCGCCGGTGCCGGAGTCGGTGAGCAGGTCGATGCTGACCTTGTTCGCGGGCAGGTTGAAGGCGTTGTAGCCCGCCGCGGCGAGTGCTTGTTCCCGCTCGGCACGCGTGGTGACCGGAATTTCGGCGACGACTTGGGAGCGGTACGGCGGGAAGGTCCGCATCAGGGTATTTCCTCCAGTTGTGGGTGACAGCCGAAAACTACCGCGTCAGGTCATCCGGCCGAGCACCGGCCGCTTTCTTGGCGGCGCTACCGCATAAGCCTCGGAGGACAGGTAGACGGTGATTCCGGAGCCGAACTCGCCCATTCTCAGCGACACGTGCGCGATCAGTCCGACGCCGTCGCGCAGCGGCCTTTCCGAAACCGCTGCCAGCGCTTTGTCCAGTTGTGTCGGGTCGAAGTCGTATTGCGCGAGAATGGCGTGCACGCGCGCGCGGGCCACCTCGTCGTCGGGCACGTAACTCCGAATCGGGAGGTAAAGACTGTAGTTTCCCGGGGTACCGCCCATACCCTCGACAAATGAATAACTGGAAACCAGCGGGCGACCTTCGAACGGACCTTTTCCGCCGCCGAGCACGGCGAGGAACTCCCGGATCAGCATCGGGTCCGTGCCCGGCACCAGCTCCGCCGCGCGCACCGCGTCCTCGGTCTCGGCGGCGTCGTGCGAGACGTAGACCTTGACCCGGGACAGCGGGTCGTCGTCGAGGTCGAGCGCGAAGAAGGTGAAGTTGTCGCGCTCACCGCGGCGCAGCGCGTGCTCGACCACCGGGTCGAACGCCTCGCCGAGATTCAGCCGCCGGAACCCCTCGCTGACCAGGGAATCCGCCATGGTCGACCCGCTGATCTGCGGGTTCAGGTACACCTTGATCTTCGGCGCGGCGCCGTTGCGGAAGATCAACGAGTACCAGAGCGTGAACGGCCCGCGGCGCTCCTCGTGCGGGAGGAAGAGGTCGGCCACCGCGTCGAGCCGGTCGGTGACCAGGCCGTATTCGCCCGCCACCTGAGCGAGGAAGGAGCGCGGGTCCGGAGCCCCGACGGTCTCGCCGAGAACCCGTACCACACATTCGCCATTGGCGTCGAATGCGACCGAGAATTCCACCGGCGTAGTGTCGTCCGCCACATTGCACGGGAACTGCGCCGGAGCGTCGACGGTCATTTCCCCGGACTCCCCGAGCAACAACCGGAGAAGTTCCAGGTGACGGCGTTCTTCGGGATCAAATCCCACTGCCCGGCACAGCCGGTCGAGTTGACCACCGGCGTGGCTGTACATCGACAACTCGACCATCGGCACACTCGCTCCGACCATGGCGCTGTATTCACCGTTTCATTAGTGCGTCCGGCCCCGCGAAGCATCCGCTGTTCGGTGTAGCGGGAGTTCACGGGCCGCCGAGAAGATTAATCCCCGGAATGCCGATCACGATACCTCTGACGGAGCGACAACACCGTCCGGAAACCGTGCCTGAGTGTGCTGATCAACACCGGAATTCACCTGAATTCCGCATCGACAGGAACGGATTCTGCGGCTACCCACCCCCGCCATGTGGTCTAGCCCACTGCTACGCGCGGACGGTGTCCCGTGCACCCGATGCGACGGGACGGCGCCGAAAATTGTCGGTGGCGGGTGAGACGCTCGTCTCATGACAACGACCCCGAAGCATCTGTCCAAGGTGGCCGAAAGCGACCGCCCGCCCATCCCCCGCGTCGCCGACGAACGCTCGACGCTGCTGGCCTATCTGGAGTGGCACCGCGAAACCCTGGCGCTGAAGTGCGCGGGCCTGAGCCAGGAAGCCGTGTCGGCGCGCGCGGTGCCGCCGTCCACAATGTCGCTCCACGGCCTGGTCCGGCACCTGGCGGGCTGCGAACGATGGTGGTTCCGCATCCAGTTCGCCGGCGAGGACGTCCCGCTGCTGCACTACTCGGACGACGACCCGAACCAGGACTTCGACCGCCTGGACGGGGATTTCGACGAGGCACTGGCTTTGTGGCGCGAGGAGTGCGCCCGGAGCCGGGAGATCGTGGCAGGGGCTTCGTCGCTGGACGCGCAGGGGGTCGGGAAGACCACGGGAGAGCCGTTCTCGCTGCGGTGGATGCTGCTGTCGATGATCGCGGAGTATGCGCGGCACAACGGGCACGCGGACTTGCTGCGGGAGGTGACTGACGGAGCCACTGGCCGGTGAAGGTGACGCTTGGTGTTTCGGCCACGTCTGATTAGGAGTGAGGCGGCGACATGGCCTGGAGCTTGGCTCGAGTCCAGAGTGGAGGCGGCCCTATGAGGTCACGGCTTGCTCGCGGGTGAGCGGCGACCGTTCGGACAGCGCTTTCGCCGACGACTTCGGCTGAGTCGTGGCGGCATCCGGCTGTTCGTGCGCGGCCAGTTGTGGCTGCGTCGCGCCTTCGACGCCTAGCCGTGCGCACGCCACGCGCTTCGGGCGAGTCGCTCGCCCCGACACCAGCCGCCGCCTTCGGCTGGGGCGCGCCGCCGACGCCCAGTAGTTCGCGCGCTGTGCGCTTCGGCCGAGTCACGCGTCGACATTCAGCCGTCCACACGCGGCCAACTTTGACTGGGTGGCACCGTCGACGGTGAATCGTCCACGCGCAGTGCGCTCAGCCAAGTCACGCGTCGACATTCAGCCGTCCACACGCGGCCGACAGTGGCTAGGCGGCGCCGTCGAGGCCAATCGTCCACGCGCCGACACCCAGCCATGCGCTCGCCGCCACCTCGGTTGAGTCGCGCAGCCGACGCCCAGCCGTCCGCACGCCGCGTGCGTCGGTCGAGTCGCACTGCGACACCGAGCCGTGCTTGCTGCCGCCTGTGGCTAGGTCGCGCCGTCCGCATCCGGCCGTCGCGCGCCAGTGGTCGGCGGCAGTGCGATTGCCGTCGGAGCTGGTCAGCGAAAGCCCGTCCTGCCACCACCCGTGCTGCGAGCGGTCAGCGGCCACCCCTCCCGAAAACACCCGGCGTGCGATGCTGGACCACATGACCGCCGATCCTGATTCCGGCCTGCTCTCCCCGGTGCGCGCCGGAACCCCGGCCGAAGCGGGGACCGGTGACCGGGCCTTCGCCGCCGCCATGTTGGACGCGGAGGCAGCGCTCGCACGGGCGCAGGCGCGGCTCGGCACGGTCCCGTCCGAGGCGGCCGAGCGCATCACCGCGGCCGCTCGGGCGTTGGGCGAGGGCGAACTCGACGTCGTCCAACTGGCTCGCGACGCGCGTGCGACCGGAAACCCGGTGGTCAGCTTGGTGCGCACGCTGTCCGCCAAAGTCCCGGACGACGCCGATTACGTGCACCGTGGCTCGACCAGTCAGGACATCGTCGACACGGCGATGATGTCGATCGCGCGCGACGTTCTGCGGCTGATCACCGCGGACCTGACATCGATCGCGGACGCGCTCGCCAAGCTGGCGCGAGCCCACCGCGAGACGGTCATGCCCGGACGCACCCTCACTGCCCACGCGGTTCCGACGACGTTCGGCCTGAAAGCAGCGATCTGGCGGCAAGGCGTCCAGGAATCCGCACGCCGAATCGCTGAGCTCCGATTACCGGTCTCGCTTGGTGGCGCGGCAGGAACGTTGGCCGCGTATGTCCAGTACGGCGACGGCACCGCCGACTATGCGGAACGGTTGGTCGCCGCCTTCGCCGAGGAAACCGGTTTGACCGCACCAATCTTGCCCTGGCACGCGGATCGCGCGCCGGTGGCCGAACTGGTGTCCGCGTTGGCTGGGGTGACCACGGCGTTGGGCAAAATTGCGGTCGACGTTCAGGTCCTCGCCCGCACCGAGATCGGCGAAGCGACCGAGGCGACCGGCGGCGGGTCCTCGGCGATGCCGCACAAGCAGAACCCGGTGCAGTCGGCGTTGATCCGGTCGGCGGCGCTGCAAGTACCAGTGCTGGCGGCGGGAGTTACGCAGTCCGGCCTGGCCGAGGACGAACGTTCGGCTGGGGTCTGGCAGGCCGAGTGGCAGCTGCTGCGCGAGTGTCTGCGCCTGACCGGCGGGGCCACTCATACAGCCCTGGATTTGGTGCGAGGGCTGGACATTCACGCGGACCGCATGCAGAAGAACCTCGCGCTGACCAACGGGTTGATCGTCTCGGAACGACTGTCGGCCGCGCTGGCCCCGAAGCTGGGCAAGGCCCGCGCGAAAGACTTGCTGGGCACTGCTTCCCGGCGCGCGATTGAGGAAAACCGTCCGCTGTCGGAGATTCTGGCGGACACGCCGGAGATCACCAGCGCCGTCGACTCCGCAACCCTCGCCGATCTGCTGGATCCGGCTCAATACCTTGGGGCGGCGCGGCGGTTGGTGGACCGGGCGCTGGAAGACCCCACGGAATAAGCCGGGATCGCTGCCGGAAATGCCCGGCAAGCGATCCCGGTTACTCCACTGTGGACTGACTAGTGGGCCAAGCCATGCCCGCCGGGCTCGTGTCGACGAGGCTGGACAGCCGGGTCGACGTCGACGGGTTCCTCGTCCTCCGGAAGCAGAACCCCGTGCCGTGCCGGAAGAACCGCGGTCAGCAGGCCCAGGACGGCGATGCCGAGGTGCAGCCAGTTGTCCGCGTCGCCGAGGTTCAGCGGGTTGCCGAGGCCGGACACCGGATTGACCGAGATCATCCCGGTCAGCATCAGACCCCAGACGAACAGCGCGCCGTAGCCGATGAAGAGCAGCCAGCCGAACGTCCGCGCACGGCCGGAACCCAAAGCGAGCAGCAGGCCGATCACGCCGGTCACCACGTGGACGACGTTGTTCAGCGGATTGGCGGAAAACCGCCACAAAGTGACACCGTGTCCGGTGAAATCCCCGAACCCGGACTTCACGAGCCCGATGATGCCGTAGGCGAGAAACAGGACTCCGAGCAGAACGGCCAGCACCTGGGCGGGCTGCAGCCCTTCCACCCGAACGCGGGCTCGATGCGCACGAACCATGACTCCAGTCCTTCCCGTACCGAGATGACGGTGGGTCAACCCTGAAGGAATACCCCCGCCGAAACCGGGCCGAAACCCGAATCCGGCCGTCCCGGACGCGCCGCCGGGCAAGATCGGGGCTGGTGAGGCTGCTGAGCCACGCGGTGACCCCGTGGGGCACCGGCTCAGACGAGCGCGGCGACCAGCAGGGCGAAGGCGGCGACGATGATCGCGACCCGCGCGTAGTGGTAGCGGTCCCACCGGCTCATCTGCTCTTTCCAGTCCGCGGGCCGGTTCTCCGCCGTCCACGTCTTGCCGCGGTTGTTGATCGGGACGAGCAGCAGGATCGACATCAGCACGCTCACCACCAGCAGCCCGGCCCCGATCACGACAAGGCTGGTGCCGGGCCGGCCCCACGCGGCGATCGCCCAGATCGCGCTCAGGACGAGCGAACCGATGTACCAGAACGGCATGAGGGCGCCGAGCATCCGGCCGCCGTGGGAGCGGCCTTGCTGATTGCTGTCGTCCGGGAGCCCGTTGAGGATCGCGTTGATGACGAAGGCGACGGAAAACTCGACCCCCACCATCACGCCGACGACCACGATGGTGCAGACCGCGAGTGCGCTGAGCATGATGACCTTCCCAAAATCTAGCGTTGCTAGCTGATGAGGCGATGCTAGTACTACTGCCGCTCGGTTGTCTAGCAGTGCTAGACTGGGCTCATGTCGGTCCACACACGCAAACAGCGCGAACAGGCGGAACGCGAGCGCCTCATCGTCGCGACGGCCCGTGAGCTCGCCGAGCAGCAGGGCTGGGACGCGGTCACCACCCGCAGGCTCGCCGAGCGCATCGAGTACAGCCAGCCCGTTCTGTACAGCCACTTCCGCGGCAAGCGCGAGATCATCGGCGCGGTCGCGCTCGAAGGAGCCGCCGAACTGGAGGCTGCGGTGCGGGCCGCGACCCTCGGCGTGACCGATCCGCGCGCCCGGGTCACCGCTCTCGCCCGCGCCTACCTCGACTTCGCCGAGCACCACCCGGCGGTCTACGACGCCATCTTCCAGCTCGACGGCGGCCTCGCGTTCGCGCAGGACGACACCCCGGAGCAGCTGAAAGACGCCTTCGCCGCCCTGCTGGAAACCCTCGGCGAGGTCGCCGGGGACGGCGTCGCACCCGGACTGTTCACCGAGTTGTTCTGGGCGTCCCTGCACGGGATCGCGACGCTGACCCGAGCGGGACGGCAGCCGCGGGAGTTTGCCGAACAGCGCATCGGCCTGCTGGTGGAACGCCTCGTCGTGGTCTGATCCACTGCTGCTTGCCCGCAGCCCGCCCGAGCGTCACGCGTACTGGCCGGTACCGAGAGCCATCCCACAAAGTCGCCCCATTCGGCGAACCCTGATCACTCGATCGGGGAAGTCGGGGCATGCGCAGGGCGAACACGTTCCTTTTGCTCGGTCTCGTTCTCGGTGCGGTCATCGCGTTTCTGGCCACCGAGGCCGAGCCGTACCGGCAGGTGATCACGGCCGCCGGACCGACGGACGGGCCGGGCGTCATCTCGCCTGCCTCCGACTCGAGCGCCCCCGGCCCGAAGCGGAGCACCGGCAGCTCCGCGCCCCAGCAAGGCGCGGATCTCAACACCGAACTCACCGCGCTCGTCCCGCAAGGGCACGTCAGCGTGGTCGTCTACGACCGCACCACAGGGACGACCCCGGTCTCCCTCGACGCGCACCGGCACTACACCTCCGCGTCCCTCGTGAAGCTGCTCATCGCCCTCGACGCACTCGACCGCGGCAGCAGTCCGGGAACCGTGCGGGAAATGCTCTCCCGCAGCGACGACGACACCGCCAGCCAGCTGTGGGTCGCGGGCGGCGAGACGAGGATCGTCCACGAAGCGGTGACCGAAATGGGCCTCGCCGAAACGAGGCCGCCCAAGGCACCGGGACGCTGGGGCGACACCGAAATCACCGCCGCCGACGTCACGCGCGTCTACCGCTACCTGATGGACCGGGCACCGGCTGAGCAGCGCACGACGATTCTCCGGGCCCTCGGCGAGGCCACCGAAAACGGAGCCGACGGGTTCCGCCAGTACTTCGGCATCCCGGACGCTCTCGGCGACGTGCACTGGGCGGTCAAACAAGGCTGGTCCTGCTGCAATCCCGGGCGCATCCTGCACACCTCGGGCCTGGTCAAGGACAACCGCTACATCGTCGTCGTCCTCACCGAGAATCCCCGCACGGTCAGCTACGACGACGCCGAAACCCAGGTCACCGAAGTGGTCAAGCACCTTCCCGGGATCCGCTGAGCGTCACTGCTCCACCGAGGTCAGCGCGCCCCGCGCGCCCGTGCTCGGCAACGGCCACGGCTTCACCCCGCCGGTCACGTCGGCCCGCTGCCCAGGAGCCGACGGGCCGGGGATCCGCTGCCCGATCCACGTCAGCACGTCCGGCAGCTGCGCCTTGAACGTGTTCATGTTGTGCCCCGCGTCCGGGATCCGCCATGTCGTGAACTGCACCGGCGGCTGCGCGGCGGCGCGCATTTGGTCGACCGCCCGGCTTTCGTTCTGTTCCTTCTCGCCGGAGATCGCGAGCAGTTCCAGCGGGGCCGGGTGCTGCCGGAGGGTGATCTTGACGTTGTTCGCGTCCTCGATGTCCTTGCGGCCGCGGAAAAGGTTCTCGGTTTCACCGTCCACTTGCGCCTTTTCGTAGCCGCTCACGCTCGCCGCCTGCGCGTACCACTGCGGATGCCGCGTCACGAGGTTCAGCGCGCAATAGCCGCCGGACGACCAGCCCGCGATCGTCCACGCCCGGCGGTCCGGATTGAGGCCGAGACGCTGGATTCCCCATTCCCGGACGTCCGCGGACAAATAGGTGTCGTTGGGACTTCCGTTGACCTCGTCGACGCATTCGGTGTCGTGGCCGATTTTCGGCGTTCCGGTCGGGTCCGGGATCAGCACGACCACCGGCGGCAGGAGATGCTTCGAAATCGCCGCGTCAAGCTGTTCGGGCAGGTGGTACCCGATCGGGGCGGTGGTGACCTCGGGGCCGGACGGGTAGTTCGGGATCCAGATGATCGCCGGGAACCGCATCGCCTTGTACGGATGCTGGAAGTATTGCGGCGGAAGGTAAACCGTCACGTCGCGGGTCAGGCCGGTGCGCCGCCCGGTCACCGTCACGTGCGCGATGGTCCCCTTGCCGACCCGCGCGTGCGCCACGCCGAGGTCGCGCGCCCGGCCGAGGTCGACGCCGTTGTCGCCGCCCTCGACGTCGATGCCCTCGGCGGCGAACGCGCCGGTCCCGAGCAGCGAGCCGAGCGTCGGGAAGAATCCGCCGATCATGTTGCCGGTCAAGCCAAGGGTGACGATGACGAGGCACAGCGCGACAACCACCTGGGCACTGCGGCCGAGTTGCTTGCGCTTGCGCCATTTGTCCCAAAACCACGGGACCGAGACGACCGCGAGGAGCGCGAGCACGCCGATCACCGCGAGCATGACGGGCGAATCCAACCTGATTGCGCTCAGGTGCACGGGAAACCTCCAGGACCGATCGCGCGCCCGAAAGGCGGGACCCGCTGCTCTAGATACGTTTGAGGGGCCACCCTCGTTGTGATCACGTGACGGCGATCACGCCAGAATGGCCCCGACAAACTCAGCGAAACCTCAGGATTGCCCGTTCGTCCCTGATTAGTTGCCGAATGCGCCGCGCAGCACCGTGATCGCTTGAGCGATCGCCGCTTCCGCCGCGTGCGTTTCACGAAGCGCGTTCACCATCACGAAGTCGTGGATCACGCCCTGGTACCGAACCGCCGTCACCGGCACGCCCGCCTGACGCAGCTTCGCGGCGTACGCCTCGCCTTCGTCGCGAAGGACGTCCGCCTCGCCGGTGATCACGAGGGCCGGCGGCAGTCCGGTCAACTGCTCCACAGTGGCGCGAAGCGGCGAAGCGGTGATCTCGGCACGCTGCGCTTCGTCGGTCGTGTACTGGTCCCAGAACCACTTCATGCCTTCGCGGCTGAGGAAGTAGCCGTCGGCGAACTTGGTGTACGACTCGGTGTCGAACGAAGCGTCAGTGACCGGGTAGAACAGCACCTGCTGCAGGAACTTCACGTCACCGCGCTCTTTCGCCATCAGCGTCAGCGCCGCGGTCATGTTTCCGCCGACGGAGTCACCCGCGATCGCGATTCGCGTGGTGTCGAGCCCCTTCTCCGCACCGTGCTGGACAACCCACTTCACGGCGGCGTAGTTCTCTTCGATCGCGACAGGGTAGCGGACCTCGGGCGAACGGCTGTATTCCGGGAAAACGACAGCCGCGCCGGTTCCGGCGGCGAGTTCGCGGACGAGCCGCTCGTGGGTGTGGAAATCGCCGAAGACCCAGCCGGCCCCGTGGATGTAGACGAGCACCGGCAGGTCCCCGGTGACGCCCCGCGGCTTGACGATCCGGACCTCGACGTCGCCGTTCGGTCCGCCCGGGACGGTCAGCGTCTCGATGTCGGCCGGGGCGAGTTCGACGTCGCCGTCCTGGACGCCGTCGACCGCCTTGCGGCCCTCGGCGGGCGGGAGCTGGAACAGGTACGGAGGCTGGTCGGTGGCCTCGGCGAACGCCTGGGCGGCCGGTTCGAGGACGAGGTTCTGCGGGTTCGCGGTCATGGCTTCCTCCGGTAGCGGATCGGTCGGACCGCACAAACATAGCTCGCCACTTAGTTGTGCACAACTCAGTGTTGCTCAATGAGATCTAGAGCACTTGAGTTGCCCTCGCGGCCCAGCCGAGAGAGGATGGAGAGCCGGCAGGAGAAACTCGCGGGAGGCGACCGATGACCAGCCCAGACGCCGGGGAAACCGGCTCGCTGCTGCTTGACGACCAGCTGTGCTTCGGCCTGTACTCGGCCTCCCGGGCGGTCACCGCGCTCTACCGCGCGCTGCTGGAACCGCTCGACCTCACGTATCCGCAGTACCTGGTGATGCTCGCGCTGTGGCAGCAGGACGAGCAGCAGGTCAAGGAACTCGGCTCCGCGCTGAACCTCGACTCCGGCACGCTGTCGCCGCTGCTCAAGCGGCTGGAGAAGGCCGGGCTGATCAAGCGCGAACGCCAGTCCGACGACGAGCGCTCGGTCCGCATCCGGCTGACCGGGCAGGGATCCGCCTTGCGCGCCAAGGCGGAACGGATCCCGCCGCACGTCGGAGCGGCGATGAACCTGGACAACGCCGAACTGGGCCGGATGCGCGCCGCGATGGACCAGCTGACGGCGTCGGTCAACGCCTACCGGGAGTCCTACCGGCCGAGCTGACCCGGGCGCCATGGTTAGCATGAGCGCCAGGGCGAGCGTGAGGACGGCGATGAGCACACAGGACGAAGCACTGCGCGCGGTGGAAGCCAGTCTGGACCGGCCGTCGGCGGCCCGCGTCTACGACTACTTCATCGGCGGCACCACCAACTACGCGATCGACCGGATGTTCGCCGAGAAGGTGCGCGAACGGCTGCCGTTGATGGGCGAGTACTGCCGCACCAGCAGGCAGTTCCTCGGCCGCGCGGTGCGCCAGTGCGTGCGCGAGGGCATCCGGCAGTTCGTCGACATCGGCTCCGGCCTGCCCACCGCGGGCAACGTGCACGAGGTGGCCGACGACGAACGCCCGGAACACGACACTTCCGTGCTGTACCTGGACAACGAGCCGGTGGCGCTCGCGCATTCGCAGGTGCTGCTCGCCGACACCGCGGACGAGGACCGGCACCAGGCGATGGCCGCTGATCTCCTGCAGCCCGCCGAATTGTGGGACCGGGTCGCCGATTCGCACGTGATCGACGTCCGGCAGCCGGTGGCGCTGATCGTGAACGCGGTGCTGCACTTCATCAAGGACGAG
The DNA here is from genome assembly GCF_004522315.1 of Amycolatopsis sp. CFH S0740. Lineage (NCBI taxonomy): Bacteria > Bacillati > Actinomycetota > Actinomycetes > Pseudonocardiales > Pseudonocardiaceae > Amycolatopsis > Amycolatopsis sp. CFH S0740. Next base: position 81,630 of record NZ_SDLS01000015.1, read on the forward strand.
CAGGACCCGGACGGCATCCTCGAGTTCTACCGCAAGCAGCTCGCGCCGGGCTCGTTGCTCGTTCTTTCCCAGATGACCAACGAAAACCCGGTGGACGACAACGAACGCCAGGCGCTGGTCGACATCATCAAGTACTACGAGTCGACGACGAACCCCGGCATCCTGCGCACGAAGGCGGAGTTCGAGCGTTTCTTCGGTGGCTGGCCGCTGCTCGAACCGGGCCTGGTGTACGCGCCGGCGTGGCATCCGGACGCCGACACGGTGTTCGCGAAGGCACCGTCGGAGTCGCGCGTGATCGGCGGCGTGGCCCGCAAACCGCAGGCCTGACAGGGTTTTCCCACCCGGCCTCCACCCTCGGGTGGAGGCGCGGGACGGCCCCGGCCCGGCACTGTGGTCCCCGTGCCGAACACCTTCGACAACATCCTGATCGGCCTGGTCGTCCTGACCTGGCTGATCTGGCGACAACTGCAAGCCCGCCGCGCCGACCGCCCACCGGTAGTCCTGCTCGTCATCAGCGCACTAGGCGCCGCCTCACTCGGGTTCGCCATCGCGACAACCACCCCGACCTCAACGGCGATCCTGTTACTGGCCACCAGTTTCGTGGCAGCTGGCGGCTTCGGCGTAGCCCGCGGATACACCATGCGAATCTGGCGCACCGACGGAACTCTCTGGCGGCAAGGCAATTGGCTGACCGCCGCTCTGTGGCTGATTTCCTTCGGCATCCACTTAGGACTGGACTTCGCCGTCGACGCAGTCAATTCCACCCGCGGTCTCGGCAGCGCTTCAATCCTGCTCTATCTCGCCGTTTCCCTTGCCGCCCAACGACTGACGGTCCGCTCCCGTAGTCACGACGCCCTGCGCAAGCCTTCCAAAGCCGCGTAAACCGCGTCCCGCCCCAACTCCACCGCACGCCGCAAGACGGCCGGATCCCGTTCCAACACCACAACATCCGGCGCGCCAGCGGGCGGCCGCACACTCACCAGCCGCGGGTCTTCCCGCAACTGACGCTCGTCCTCCAGATCCCGGTGATATTGCGTCCGCCAAGCGTCGATGGTGCCCGGCGCGTGCCTCCGGAGAAACCGGGGCACCACCACGTCCTGCACCCGCGGCGGCGGCACCGGACGCTCGTCCTCGCGCCGAGTCCGCAACACCAGCACGTCCGTCGCCCCCTGCGCGAGCGCGGTACGAAACGGCAACGGCTCGGCGATCCCCGCGTCCACGAACCGCCGCCCACCCATCGCAATCGGCGGCCCAGCCAGCACCGGCATGCACGACGACGCCGCGAGCGCTGTCTTGATCCCGTCGACGTCCTCGATGAACGGATGCAGATCGGTCGACTCGCCGGTGTCGGCGTCGGTGGCGAGCGGATGGAAGCCGACCGGATTCGCCAGTATCGCGGGGAAATCCATCGGTTCGAGCACCGAGTAGACCTGGTGCACGAGATACTCGAGATCGATCACCGCCCGGCCGCGCAAGGTGTGCAGCGGATTGATGATCCGCCGCATGACGGCCGGATTCCACCACGTCCGCACGCCGGTCCGGGAGCGACCGCACAACAGCCACGCCGCGTTGAGCGCACCGGCGGAGGCACCGTAGACGTCGTCGAACGCACTGGTGGCCCCGAGTTCGTCGAGCGCGAGCACCATCCCGCTGGAGTACGTCCCCCGACTGCTGCCCCCTTCGACGGCAAGCGCAAGCCGGCGGCCGTCTGTTCGCTGCCCGGGCACGCTGCCTTCGGCGATTCGGGTGGTGAGCAGTTCTAGGACCGGGTGCACTCCTCCATCTTGATCCTTTCCCTGGCTTGGATCGACCCGATTTGCCCTGTCCCCGCGGGCGGCCTGACTTGTGCTGCGGTCATGCGGGTCTCTCGCTCGCGGCAATCTCGCACTGGTCCCGGCACCACCGATTCGTGATCATCAAGACCGGTGATTCTGTCACCGTCTGCAGACAACCGTGATACTGTCCGTATTGTTCGGTGAGGAAGCTGGGGAGGCTTTCGTGACTGATGACGACGTCGAACGCGTCAGACACCTGCCTGCGAACATGCAGGGTCCGTTGGTGCCGGGGTACAAGTACGTCCGGGACAAAACGCCGGAGCAGGCGGCGAAGGAAGCCGCCGATGCGCAGGCGAAGGCCAATGAGGGCATGTCCAGCGGTGGTGGCGGGTACCGGTTGACTCCGGAGCTGCTCAAGGAGATCACCGGAGAACTCGGCGACATCCTCGACTGGGTTCGCACGGAACCTCGGCGCCATGCCCGCGCACTCACCTCGTTCACGCCAATGGGTGACGAGGTAGCCAGCATCGCCTATGTGCAGGACGCGAATGCGGCAGGCACTTCCTACAACAACTTCCTTAACAGCGTGGTTGCGGAACTCGAGCGACAGCGAGACGCATTCCAACAGGCCCTGGATACTTACCAGAAGCAAGAGCACCAGGCCGCCGACCACATGAAAGGCCTCCGTCCCCACAATGACTAGCCGCAACGCTGCCGTACTCAGCCTGGCCGCAGCCGCCGTCCTGCTCAGCGGTTGCTCCGCCGAACCGGGGAAAGCCGCCCCCACAACGGCTCCGCCCTCCACTTCGGCTGGTCCCCGATTCGGCGCGCCGCCGGTGCCCGCGCCGCTGGATGCCTCGTCCTTGGAAAAGCAGCCGTGCGCCGCACTTACCCCAGAACAAGTCGCGAGCCTCGGCGCTCCGTTCAAGGGCAACGATCCCAAGCCAGACGATGCCATCGGGCCGTCTTGCAATTGGAAATTCGACACCACGCCAGCGTCGTCAGTAGGCGGCACCCTCACCACCAAAGACCCTGGTCACGGAGGGATCAGCGGCATCTACAGCAAGAAACAGTTTGGCGGAGTCACCAAATTCGAGCCTTTCACCGTAAATAACTACCCAGGTGTTGTTTACGACCCGGCGGACAACTCCCCCGCCGGGCTCTGCACGATGGTTATCGGCCTCCGAGACGATCTCGGTTACGTCATCGACGTCAGTCTGGACGGTCTCAAGAAGCCTTTCGCCGACAGCTGCGAAGTCGGCAAAAAGGTAGCCGGATACGTGATCCAATACCTCCAGAAGGGAGGTCATTGATGCCGGACGGCTACACCGGCGCGGATGTCTACGCCCGGATGCACCGCTACGGCGGCAACACCGCCTCCCTCGATTCTGGCCAGCAGGCGGCCGAAGCGCTTAAATCCGCCCACGAAGAGCTCGTGACGCGGATTGCCCGGCTGCAAGGCAAGATGGATGCCTCCTGGGAAGGTGACGCGGCGGGCAAGGCCAAGGCTGGGCTCACCCCGCTGCTGGAAACTTCCCAGCAGGCGTCGGAGGACCTCGGCCGCAGCGCTCAATCCCTCACCGCCCAGAACGGCGGCTTTCACAGCACGCTCAACAAGCTCACTCCGATGGACGCGAACCGTCCCGATACCAACGATTTGGCCAGCTACAGTCCGTTCGGCGCGAGTGATTCGGAAAAATCCGCAGCGCGGTGGGATGACGCCGACAAAAACAATAAAGAAGCCTACGGATCTTACGTCGCCACCACGAACGGGAATCGCAATTCTTCGGCCAAGGACTATCCGGTGCTGAATGCCGCTCCGGCCGGGATCGCGGTCGGTTCCGCACCGAGCGTCGGCGGGACGTCCGGCCCGACTGGCGGAACCGGAAGCAGCGGCGGGTACAGCGGGGGCTTCCACGGCGGCGGGCACACGTCTGACCCCAGCGGCGGGTACGCGCCCAGCTCCAGCAGCGGACACACGTCCAGCCCCAGCGGCAGCATCCTCGGGTCCAGCCCCGTCAGCAGCTCCGCGCCGCCACCGGCAACCGGCTCCCACCTTCCGGACAGCGGAAGCTCCCCTGCGGAGCACGCCTCAGCACCGGATTCCACCACCACGGCCGGGTACACGCCTAAGGCACCAGTCAGCGACGCGCCTGGGTTCGGCTCCGGACGGCTGCCGACCTTCGGACCGGCCACCAGCGGCACGGATTCGACAGGCGGCGGTTTCGGTCTCCCGACTGGCGGATTCGGCACTCCCGGCGGTAGCGGGGAGAGCAGCGTCGGCGGACGGGCAGGCAGCGGAGGCAACGCCGGGTCGCGCATCGGCGGCAGCGGACCGCAGCTTGGCACAGGGGCGGGAACCGGCACCGGGACCCCAGCGAGCGGCCAGAGCGCGGCGCGTCCCGGCACCGTCGGCGGGACCGGTGCCAAGGGATCACCGGGCGTGGGCGGCATGGGCGCTGGTGCCGGAAAGGGCAAAGGCACCGAAGACAAGGAGCACCAGCGAAAGGTCACCTACCTCGACGACGACGTCGACGAGTTGTTCGGCGGCTACCCCGACGGCATGCGCCCGACCCCGCCCACCATCGGAGCCTGACGTTGCTCCGGAGCCCCCTGCGGTTTTCCCGTGACAGTTACCAGAATCTGGTCCGCCGGATCGACCGTTCCGACCCGCATCCGACGCTGATCGGCGGCGAGAAGTGGTATCCACCGGACGAGCAGGTCCAGCAGGACGCGAAAGCGGACGCCGAACTCGCCGCCACCGGCTGGCCGGTCCGCGACTTCGCCGACGTCATCGGGCTCCTGCAACGACCCTCCGTCGACCGTTACTGCTGGGCGCGCATCAACGGCCGCGACGTGACCCTTCAGGCCGCGGCTGCCCGGCGGGACGCGATCCTCGCTGTCGCCGACCACGACACGATCACCCTGTTCCCCAGCACCGCGGAATCCGCTGCCCGGGAACTGGTCTCCGCACTGCCGGGCACTCCGCCCGCGTCGAACCTGCATTCGCTGTCCTGCTCGGAAGCCGACTACAGCGCCGTGCTCGCCGGAAATCCTCCCCCGACCCGCACCAACAGTGCCCGCGACGCACGGCGCGCTGTCGAGTGGATGCAGGCGCCCCGAATCCACGTAGGACGGTTGTACGTCGCGATCCGCCGCGGCACCGAACGCGTCCGCAACGAACACCCGCCCTACTGGATCGACACCGAACAAGGCCGGTTCACCGCCGCGGTCACCGACGGCTGGCTCAGCATCAGCCCCGCCGGCGCCGACGACCTCGCCCGGATGCTGCACACCATCGAAGCCGGCCTACGGGCCTGAACCTAGCCCAGCCCCAGGGTGACCTGGATTGCACTCAGTTGCACTGCACCTAGTTGCATATGACACTGTCCGACATGGCACTGGAGCACGCGATCCTCGTCTCGCTGTCGGAACGCTCCGGCTCGGGCTACGAGCTGGCGCGCCGGTTCGAGAAGTCCATCGGGCTGTTCTGGAGCGCCTCCCACCAGCAGATTTACCGCGTGCTGAAGCGAATGGAAGAGGCCGGTCAGGTCGCCGTCGACATAGTGGTCCAGGACGGGCGGCCGGACAAGAAGGTCTACACCGTCGCCGAAGCGGGCCGGATGGAACTGCGGCGCTGGCTTGCCGAACCAGCACCGCAAGCCGGGCCGCAGGAGTTGGCGGTGAAGTTGCGCGGGGCGTCGTTCGGCGACGCGAATGCCATCGCCGAAGAGATCGTCCGGCACCGGGATGCACACGCTGAGCGGCTCGACCTGTACCGGCAGATCGAGAAGCGCGACTTCCCTGCCCCGGACCGGCTCCGCGGCCGTTCGCTGCACCAATACCTCGTGCTGCGCGGCGGAATCCGGGTCGAAGAGGGCCAGGTCGAGTGGCTGGAAGAAATCCTGACCGCGTTGCGGGCCGACGAGAAGGACTGACATGACCGAGTACCCGAACCTGCTGTCCCCGCTCGATCTCGGCTTCACGACGCTGCGCAACCGCGTCCTGATGGGCTCGATGCACACCGGTCTGGAGGACCGCGCGTCCCGCTTCCCGCAGCTGGCCGAGTACTACGCCGAACGCGCGCGCGGCGGCGTCGGCCTGATCGTCACCGGCGGGTTCGCGCCGAACCGCACCGGCTGGCTGTTGCCGTTGGCCTCGAAGCTTTCCACGCCCGCCGAGGCGAAACAGCACCAGTTGCTGACCAGCGCGGTGCACGCGGAGGGCGGCAAGATCGCGCTGCAGATCCTGCACGCCGGCCGCTACGCCTACCACCCGCTGAGCGTTTCCGCGTCGAGCCGCAAAGCGCCGATCAACCCGTTCCGCCCGCGCGCGCTCACCGCGTACGGCGTGCATCGCACCATTCGCGCGTTCGCCGATTGCGCCGCGCTGGCCCGCGACGCCGGGTACGACGGCGTCGAGATCATGGGCTCCGAGGGCTATCTGATCAACCAGTTCCTCGCCGAACGCACCAACCGGCGCACCGACGCCTGGGGCGGCACCGCGGAGAAGCGCCGCCGGTTCGCGGTCGAGATCGTCCGGCGCACCAGGGAAAAAGTCGGGCCGGACTTCATCATCATCTACCGGCTGTCCATGCTCGACCTCGTCGAAGGCGGACAGAGCTGGGACGACGTCGTCGCGCTCGCCCGCGACGTCGAGGCGGCCGGCGCCACGATCATCAACACCGGCATCGGCTGGCACGAGGCGCGCGTGCCGACGATCGTCACGTCCGTGCCGCGCGGCGCGTTCACCTGGGTCACCGGCAAGCTGAAGCCGCACGTTTCGGTCCCGGTGGTGACCTCGAACCGGATCAACCTGCCGCACGTCGCGGAACAAGCCCTCGCCGACGGGGACGCGGATCTGGTCTCGATGGCCCGTCCGCTGCTCGCCGACCCGGACTGGATCCGCAAGGCCGAAACCGGCCGCACGGACGAGATCAACACCTGCATCGCCTGCAACCAGGCCTGCCTCGACCACGCGTTCAGCCGGAAACCGGTGTCCTGCATGGTGAATCCGCGAGCCGGGCACGAAACGACCCTGAACCTGCTCCCGACCCGGCGCGCCAAGCGGATCGCCGTCGTCGGTGCCGGGCCGGCCGGGCTCGCAACCGCGACCGCGCTCGGCGAACGCGGCCACGACGTCGAACTGTTCGAGGCCGACGACGAAATCGGCGGCCAGTTCGGGATCGCACAACGGATTCCGGGCAAGGAGGAATTCGCCGAGACCATCCGCTACTACACGCGACGCCTCGAGGTCACCGGTGTGAAGGTGCACCTCGGCACCCGGGCGACCGCCGCGGATCTGACCGGCTTCGACGAGGTCGTGCTGGCCACCGGTGTCACGCCGCGGGTTCCGGTGCTGCCCGGGATCGACCATCCGAAGGTGCTTTCCTACGTCGACGTCGTGCGGCACGGCAAACCCGTCGGCGAGCGGGTCGCGGTGATCGGCGCGGGCGGTATCGGCGTGGACGTCAGCGAATTCCTCACGCACAGTTCGTCGCCCGCGTTGGATCGCGACGCCTGGATGGCCGAATGGGGCGTCACCGACCCCGCGCTCGCGCCCGGCGGACTGGCCAAGCCGAAGCCGGAACCGTCGCCGCGGCAGGTCTACCTGCTGCAGCGCAAGAAGTCGCCGATCGGGGCCGGGCTCGGCAAGACGTCCGGCTGGGTGCACCGCGCCGCCCTGCGCGCCAAAGGCGTGGAAAAGATCAGCGGAGTTTCCTACGACCGGATCGACGACGCCGGTCTGCACGTCACGGTCGACGGGAAACCGCGGCTGCTCGAGGTCGACACCGTGGTGGTTTGCGCTGGCCAGGAATCCGTGCGGGAACTCGCCGGCGCGCTCGGCGACGTGCCGGTGCACCTCGTCGGCGGGGCGGACGAGGCACGGGAACTGGACGCCAAACGGGCGATCGACCAGGGCACCCGGCTGGCGGCCGTCCTGTAGCCGCTTGCGCGCACTGGCAGGATGGCCCCGTGCGAGACGTATGCGTGATCGGGCTCGGGCTCATCGGCGGTTCCCTGCTGCGAGCCGCCGCGGCGAGCGGCAGGACCGTCTGGGGAACCACAGTGTCCGAAGTGGACGCTGACGCGGCGAGCCGCGGCGGCTACGACGTCACCACCGACGCCGAAGCCGCACTACAGCGGGCCGCGGCCGCGGACGCGATCGTGGTCATCGCCGTGCCGCTGCCCGCGGTGGAGAACCTGCTGCGACAGGTCGCCCAGCACGCGTCGCACTGCATTCTCACCGACGTGGTCAGCGTGAAGGGCCCGATGCTCGACGCGGTCCGCAGGCGCGCGCCGTACACGCGCTACGTCGGCGGACACCCGATGGCGGGCACGTCGCGCTCCGGCTGGCTCGCCGGCGACACCATGCTCTTCCGCGACGCGGCCTGGGTCGTCGGCGTCGAAGAGGAAACCGACCTGACGGCGTGGGCCGAGGTCACCCGGCTTGTCCTGGACGTCGGCGCGCACGCCGTGCCGCTGCCCGCCGATTCGCACGACGAGACGGTCGCCCGGATCTCGCACCTGCCGCACCTGTTCGCCGCGATCCTCGCCTCGGTCGGCGCACAGGGCGGCCCGCTCGCGATGTCGCTGGCCGCCGGTTCGTTCCGCGACGGGACCCGCGTCGCCGGATCGTCGCCCGATCTGGTGCGCGCGATGACCGAAGGCAACCGCGACGCCCTGCTCCCGATCGTCGACGACGCACTCGGCCGCCTCGGCGCGGCCCGCGGTTCGCTGGCCTCCACCGGCGGCCTAGCCGCGACCATCAACGCAGGTCACGAAGGCGCACTGGCGTTGGAAGCGGCCCGCGACGCGGCACAGTCGGGCGTCCGCATCGACCTCACCGCCGCCGACGCCCGCGAAGGACTCGTCGCACTCGGCGAACGCGGCGGCCGGATCACCGGACTGGACGGAGCCGTCGCACTCGGCGAAGTGTCTTGACTTGCCTGGAACGCCTGGTGTGTGACGATTGAAGCCTCTCAATCCCAACCCCGGGGAGGCATTCGATGGGCATCAACTTCGACGAGCTCAAGAACAAGGCGACCGAGGCGCTGCGCGAGAACAGCGGCAAGCTCGAGCAGGGTCTCGAGAAGGCGGCTGAATTCGCGAAGTCCAAGGTCAGCGGCCACGACTCGCAGATCGACGGCGGCATCGACAAGGCCAAGGACCTGCTCGGCAAGGTCACCGGCAAGCACGACGAAGGCGGCGAGAAGCCGGAAGACGGCCCCAAGCCCGAGGGCGGACAGCCCGGCGGACAGCAGTAACTCCTCCGCCTCCAGGTTGGGCCCGGTTGCGCCCCAATGCGGCATCGGGGCGCTCTCGCAGGTGCGCGGCTCAGGTGCGCCGGTGGTACGGCAGGAACCGGCGCACCAGCCGCAGCGGGGACCGTTCCACCAGGTCCGGCCCGCGGACCGCGTCGAACGTCGAGCCGAGCTGATCCACCACCCCGGCGAGGCGCGGGTTGTCCGGCATCGGCACCGAATCCGGGTCCCGCTGCTCGCGGACCGCGGAAGCCAGCTCCGCCAGCGCGTCGGTGAGCAGCTCGATGTCCGCGGGCGACGGTGCGGGCGCGCCCTCGCCGATGGTCACGCCGACCTCGGTCACCGCGTCGGTCACCCGCTCCAGCCCCGCGATCACCGGCCACCACGCCACCGCCTGCCGTCCCGCCGGCGACGGCTCCACGATCACCTGCTGGAACGCCGTCCGCAGGTCCGCGAGCGCGCGGTACGCCCCGCGCCGGGCCCGCGACCGGGCGAGCCGCGATTCGCTGGTCGAGTTCAGCACCATCGCGGTGCGGACGTACTTGGCGACCGTGTCGAAACTGTCCGCCAGCCGCCCGCCGACGGTCGGCCGCCGCGAACCCGGCCACAGCAGGTAGCCGACGACGAGCACGATCACGCAGCCGATCACGGTGTCGACCAGCCGCGCCAGCACGACGGTCCAGCTGCCGGTGTTCGCGAGGTCCATCTGCAGGATGATCAGCGGCGTCACGAACGTGCCGAGCATCCCGTAGTTGCGCACCTTCCCGACCGCGGCCCCGCCGGCGAACACCGCGATCAGCACCACCAGCACCCAGCCGCGCGCGCCGAACGCGAGCACGACCGCGCCGATCCCGACCCCGGCGACCGTGCCCATCCCGCGCAGCACCGCGCGGCCGAACACCGAGCCGAAGTCCGGTTTCAGCACCACGCCGACGGTGAGCGTGATCCAGTACGACCGCTCGAACGGCACCATCAGCGCCACCACTTCGGCCACCGCGACGCACAGCGTGAGCCGCAGCGTCGCGAGCCAGGTCAGCGGTCCGGAGAGGCCGCTCGCCCACTCGCGCAAGCGGCGCAGCAGCGAGACTTTCTTGCGGCGTTTGCGGTCGTCGAGCTTCCCGATCCGCGCCAGCCCGGCGTAGAGCGCGCTGACCACCGCGTCGGCGTTCTCGTCCGGCAGCTCGGGCGCGGGCGGCAGCGGCTGGCTCGCCAGCACCGACGCGGCGACGCGGGTCAGGTAGTCGATGACCTCGTCCGGCGGGCGCTGTCCGGCGTTGACCATCGCCACCGACGCCTCGACCGCGGGTGTCGTCGCGGACAGCCGGTTCAGCAGCCGGCGATACGTCGCGTCTCGACCGGACAGCCACGAGCGTGCGACCAGCAACCGGTCGTACGCAGTGCTCATCGCGGTGGTCAGCTGGTGGCGCGCGACCCGCGAGGTCGGTTCGTCCTCCGCCGACAGCATCGCCGCGAGTTCGATGTAAACCTGCGCGACGGCGGTGCGTTCGGGGCTCGTCGCGCGGAGCGTCCAGGTGCCGAGCGCGACCAGCAGCCCCCAGCCGGCGCCCGCGCAGAAGAAGCCGAAGAGCACTTCGGTGCGTACGCCGGTCGCGTGTTGCGCGGTGCCGAGGACGCAGAAGACGAACATCTGCAGCCCGGCCACCGAAGCGTTGCTGCCCGCGGCGCTGATGAGCGCGGAAATCGCCGCTACGACGACGATCGCCGGGATCGACCAGGCGGGCATGCCGCCGGTCAGCAGCCCGACGAGGTACCCGATCCCAGCCGCGAACGTCGCCCCGCCCAGCCGGCGCGCGCGGTAGCGATAGGCCCCGGCCGCCTCGGACAGCACGGTCGGGAGCGCGCCGGTGGAGATCAGCGCGCCCACCGCGATGTCGCCCGCGGCGTACGCGACCGCCAGCGGAGTGGCCAGCGCGACCACCGCGCGGGCGACCATGTTCCACGGAATGGGAACCGGTTTGGAACGCAAAAGTTGCGTCAGCCAGTGCGGCGCGGCGAAGTCGGGGCGGCTCACCGCACCATCTTGACCTACCGGGGCCGTCCGGGATTGATTTGTCGCACTGTCAACAACGTCTTCAAGGAGCTTTCATGCCGGGTCGCAGGTATTCGTTCGAGGTGAACCGCGTGAGCGCCGCCGCTCCGCCGGTGCTGTTCCGGCTGGAAAGCGACGGGACTCAGTGGTCGACCTGGGCACGGCCGCTCGTGTGGCAGTCCCGGTGGGCGACCCGCGGCGACGACGGCGGTGTCGATGCTGTCCGGGAAGTCGGATTGTGGCCGGTTCTGCTCCGCGAGAAGACTCTCGAATACGTGCCGGATCGGCGGCACGTCTACACATTCGACGGTTTCAGCCCGGTCCGCGACTATCGTGCGGAGGTGATGTTCACGCCGAACGCCGACGGCGGCACGGACCTCCGGTGGTCGGGTTCGTTCGCCGAACGCATCCCCGGAACGGGTCCGGCAGCCCTCGCCGCGTTGCGCGGCGTGATCGGATTTTTGGCCACACAGCTGGCCAAAGCGGGCAATCAGGCTGCCTGACCGGGTGCGTTGCACCACAACGATCAACGAATGCCGGAGCACAGACGTCATCCCCCTCGGGTGACCCCGAGGGAAAGGAAGCGGCATGGCGAAACGCTGGCTGGCGGCGGCATTGGCCGGTGTGCTGGTGCTGTCCGCGTGCTCCGGCCCGGACTCGAGTCAACCCCCGGAACAGGCGAACCCCGCGCCGGGCGCCCAGAAACCGGGTCCGCCGCCGGGGCCGTACCCGTTCGGCACCGTGCAGCAGAAGGCTCCGGCGGTCCAGGACGGCAAGGTCCCGGTGATCCGCCGCATCCAGACCGACAAACCGTACGTCTTCATCACCATGGACGACGGCGCGGTGAAGGACCCGTCGGCGCAGGGCCTGATCCAGCAGTCCGGCGGGCATCCGGTGCTGTTCCTGAACAACCGGTACGTGAAGGGCCACGAGGCATACTTCAAGGCCATCCTCGACTCGACCGGCGCGGTGCTCGGCGACCACACGGTCAACCACCCGAACCTCAAGGGCAAACCGCTCGAGTTCCAGAAAAAGGAAATCTGCGACGACGCGGACGACTTCCAGAAGTCGCTCGGCGTGCGCCCGACGCTGTTCCGCCCGCCGTTCGGCAACTTCGACCAGAACACGCTGAAGGCCGCCGCGATGTGCGGCATGCGCGCGAGCGTCCTGTGGACCGCCTCGGTCAACGACGGCGTCGTCCAGTTCCAGTCCGGCGACAAGCTCCGCCCGGGCGACATCGTGCTGATGCACTTCCGCAAGACGTTCAAGGAAGACTACGAAGCCTTCATCGCCCAGGCCAAGAAGGACGGCCTGACGCCGGTTCCACTGGCCGACTTCCTGGGCTGAACCCGTCTCGTGAGCGGCGATGCCGGTTCTAGCCGGTATCGCCGCTCACGAGTCAGCCAGCTCCGAGGCACACGAACGGCCGCCGCATCGGGTCCACCGCGATCGCTTCGGCCAGTGCCAGCGCGGGTGACGTCCCCTCGGCGAGCCGCCGGTGCAGGTCCGCCATCGTGTCCGCCGCCGCGCGGTCGCCGACCCGCGCCACCGCGCCGATGACCGTCTTCGACCCGCTCGCCAGCAGCGTTCCGGCGAAGCCCAATGCTTCCTCGCCCGGCCGAATGTGGCTCATCGCCAGCTCGCACGCGGCCAGCACCACGCGCTCCGGCGGGTTGACCAGCCGCGTAGTCTCGTGCGCGAACAGCGGGCCGTCGACCAGTTCGACGCGGGAGAACAGCGCGTTCGCCGGCTCGTGCGCGCCGTGCGCGACCAGGTGCGCCAAGCGGGTTCCGTCCAGCGCGGTCAGGACCGTGGCGCTTGTCGCGGCGTCGCCCTCGACCAGCCGCGCGTCCGGGTACACCGAGCGCAGCTTGCTCACCTCGCCGACCGCGCCCGGCACGCCAGGACCACCCGCGAGCAGCACCGGACCGTCCGCAGCCGGACGCTTCGCGGTGATCCACGCGGTCGCCGACGGTGCGATCGACACCGGGTGCCCGCGCAGCGACGGCAACGCGCCCCACGGCATCGCGTACAGCTGGCCGATCGGGACGATCACCAGCTCGCGGTCGTCGAGAGTTTTGACCAGCGACGCGGAAATCAGCGCGTCGAGCTTCTCCGCCCGGCGGCGCGCGGACGCGGACACTGTCTCGGCCAGCATCGGCGGCAGATGGTCCGGCGCGAGCGCGTCGAGGTCGGCGTGCAGCTGGGTCGCGGTCTCCACGATGTCGTCCAGCGGACCCAGTTTGAGCAGCCGGAACGTCCCGCGGTCGACGACCACCGAGTACAGCTGGTTGTTGTACGGCACCAAACTCACCAGCACGCGATCGCCGAGCGCGGCGACGACCTCGTCCGGCGTCGCGACCGGCCGTGGACGGCCCCACTGGCTCGTGTACCAGCCGAGCCTGGTCGCCTCGCGCTGCAGTTCGGCGTACCGCTGCTCCAGCGCCTTCACCGACTCGCCTTCCAGCCGGGTGCGCTGGATGGTGCGCTGGACGTGCCGCATCTCGTTGATGTGCTTGGCCAGCACGGGATCCTCGATCACCGGCAGCGGTTCGTACCGGTAAACCTGCGCCCGGGTGCGTTCGAGCCAGGCGAACATCCGGCGCGCACCCGCCGCGTTCCGTCGCGCGCGCCGCAGCACGAGCCGCATCGCCAGCCTGCCGAGTTCCTCGCCGTGCACGGCCGTGCCGCACAGCAGGTCGAGCCCGCCCATCCGGTCGCGGATCGTGCCGAGTTCGCGCAGTCCGGCGCGGGCCTGCGCGAGCGCGGCGCGCGGCCGGTCTTCGGCCACCGCCAGTTCCGCGCGGCACAACCGGAACAACATCCGGTGGTCTACCGGCGACGTCGCACGCGGGGCGGGCACGTGCGTGAGGACGAGCGAGGCTTCGGCGATTTCCTTGCGGCGGATCAGCAGTCGCACCGCGAAGAGCCGCGCGACCGCCGCCTCGTCCCGCAGTCCGAGCGCGGCCAAACGTTCGGCGATCGAGACGAGTTCGGCGGGCAACCGCGAGGTAGAGCGCCCTTCGCGGTCCGACAGGACCTGCTGCGCTTCCGCCCGGAACCGCGCCAGACCGGCGATCTCGGCCCACGTTCGATTGCCGCGACGGAGAAAACGGCGCCGCGCGTCCGACGCGGATTTTCGCGCCAACGCGAAATCGCCCTCCAGCAACGCGGCCGCGGCCCGCGCGACCTCGGCTTCCGCGATGTGCTGGCCGGATCCGTTGGAGCGCAACTCCGGCAGCGCCTCGTCGAGGTGCCTGCCCGCCTCGTCGGCGAGACCCGCGGTGAGCAGCGCGCGGGCCTGGTCGAGCCGGATCAGCGGGATCGAACCGGGCGATTCGGTGACGAGGATCCGCGCGGCCTGCTCATAGCTGGACAGGGCTTGCGGGACGTCGCCGATGAGCTGCGCGTGGTCGCCGAGGTTCTGCCGGATCTTGCCTTCGAGCAGAGTGTGCCCGTTTTCGCGGGCGAAGCCGAGCGCGCGCTCCAGGTCAGCTTGCGCGGCGTTCGGATGGTTGAGCGCCATCTGCACGAGCGCGCGGTTCAAGAGCATGACGACCAGCGTCCGGCGGCTGTCGTCGAACTCGGCCTCGATTCCGGGGATGACGGCGTCGTACACCGAAAGCGATTCGCTGAACCGGCCGCCGCGCATCAGCACCACCGCGCGTTGGCCGGTGACCAACAAGCCGAGCTGGCGGGCGACCTTGCTCTCCGGGAGCTGGTCGCGAAGCTGCCGCGCGGTTTCGAGGTGCACGAGACCGGCGTCGGTGGAGGCGACCTCGGCTTCGGCCGCGCCGAGGCTCACCAGGACGCGGACCTGCAGTTCCCGGTGTTCAGGCAGCGGATCGGCGACGCGCGCCAGCCGCGTGAGCGCGCTGCGGAACAACCGCACCGCGATGCCGGGCCGCTGGTCGGACGCGGCGGCCCGGCCGCGCGCGTACAGATCGGACGCCGCCGCGATCGTTCGATCATGGACGGGCGCGGACACGGACTCTATGGGAGCACACCTCCGCCACTCTCCATAACGCCCGTCCGGGTTTCTCAGAGCACGACGGTCGGCGTGACGACGGTGCGGCGGTGCGGGCCCGCGCCGAGGTGCACGAGGATTTGCGTGGTTCCGCAGGGGACGCGTTCGAGCACGAACCGGCCGCCCTCGTCGGTCGCCGTCGCGAACGTGCCGTGATCGGCGACGCGGACCTCCACGTCGTACTCGCCCGCGGGCGCGAGCCAGCCGTCGATCCGGTGCACCTTCCCGATTTTGGTCAGGTTGATCATCACGGTCAGGTCGCTGACGGTGAACGTGATGGTGCCGGTCGCCGTGCTGCGCACGCCGGCCAGTTCGTCGAGCCGTTCCCAGCGCGCGACCTCGACGTCGAGGTTCTCGAGCTCGAGCGCGAACTGGACCCGCTGCACCAGATCGTCCGGCGGCGGGTCCAGTTCGTCGAGGAACCGGCCGATGTCGGCCAGGATGGCCTCGTCGTCCGGAACCGCGTGGCCGTGTCCCGGCCTGCCGATGTTGTCGCTCACCGGGCACCCCCTTCTCCTGCGAGCAGATCGCGCATCGAGTCGAGGCAGCGGCCCCTGGTGGGCCCGACGCTGCCGCGCGGCATCTGCATAGCCTCGGCCACCGCCCGATACTCGGCGCGGCCGGCGAGAACGGTCAGCCGCAGCAGCTCCTGGCAGCGTGCGGGCAGCCGGAGAAAGGCGCGCCAGACCCGGCGGTCCCGGTCGGCGCGGACGGCTTCCTCCTCAGGCGCGGGATGATCGCTTTCCAGCGTCGCGGCGACCTCGTCCGACAGCGGCACCGGCTGGGCGCGCCTGCCGTAAGGACGGGTCGCCTCCCGGCGAGTCGTGGTGATCAGCCAGGCAGCGAGCGCACGGGGGTCGCGCAGCTTCGCGAGCTGGCTGAACAGAGCGAGCCACACGGTCTGGACCACGTCCTCGGCCACTTGCCGGTCGAGCCCGTTGGCGCGCGCGACGTGCCACACGAGCGGCGTCAGCTCGTCGACGAGTTTCGCCATGGCGCGCCGATCGCCGCCCCGCGCCGCTTCCATGCACGCGGCGTGCAAGTCGGCGCCGGTCAAGCCTTCCCAGGGCGGGTCTACCTCGGTGGTGTGCACGTCGGTCACCGTAGCTGCCTCACTCCGGAGGTGGGCCGACCTGGGCGAGCAAGCCTCCGGTCGTGTCGGCACGTCCGGGCCCGTCGCGGGTCGCCTCTCCGGTCGGGTACCGGATCGATCGTGAATGGTGCGCGCTCTTTCGGTGGTGCGGATGGTGTCCAGGGGCACGGTGTGTGCCCCGTGGGTGGGCTCTTGGTTGAGGAGCAAACAGCTGGCTCTGGGATACATCAATCTCTGACTTTTTCCGGGTGAGTTTTTTTCACGAAGCCGATCGGGGCGGCCGGTGGTGCGGTTTTGGTGCTGTTCGGTTGTGGGTTTGCGCAGGTCAAGCGGGCTGTTGCCCAGTTCGGCGGGGTGCCGGGACACGACCGGCCGGGCTCCCCCTCCAGCACGGCCGTGTCCCGACAGCTCCACCGGACCCGATGAGTCCCCCAACGACCCATCGCGCCCCGCCGGACCGGTTCAGCCGGACGGATCCCTCCCCTGGATCCGCCCGTCCGCACCAGCCCGGAAGCTGTTTTGTCAGTCCGGACGCGATCCCTCCCCTGGATCCGCCCAGCCGATTCAGGCCAGCTCACCGGCCCGGTCCGGTCAGGCGGATTCCTCCCCGAACCCGTCTGACCGGACCGAACCGCGAGCCGACCCCCAGCCGGACCAGCTCGCACACCCGCCGACCTCGCGAACCCCTCCCCGAAGTCCGCTCAGCCGGACAGGCAAACCAATCCGTCAATCCCGCTGGACCAGCCCGCGGAGCCAGCCAGCCGGACGAATCCCTCCCCGGATCCGTCCCGCCGCGCCGCCCCTTGGGCCGATCCGCCACTCCCGCCGGACCGAGCCGCGTGACCTGCCAGTTCTGCGAACCCCTCGCGAGATCCGCTCAACCGGGCAGGTCAGCGAGCCCAGCCCGCTAGTCCGGCTGGATCAGCCCGCGAAGCCAGCCAGTCGGACAAGTCCCTCCCCGGACCTGCCCTACCGCGCCAACCCGCACGCCGATCCGCCACTTCCGCCGGACCAGTCCACGAAGCCCGCCAGCCGAACAGGTCCTCCCCAGGCCTGTCCCGCCGCGCCAACCTCGCGAGCCGATCCGTCAGTCCCACCGGCCCGCGGACCCGCCAGCCGGATAGGCCCTCCCCAACCCGTCCCGCCGCGCCAGCCCGCCGAATCCGCCAGCCGGAGAAGTCCTCCCGGACCGTCCCGCCGCGCCAATCCGCCGGTCCCGCCGGACCGCGAACCCGCCAACGGGGCAAATCCATCCGGACCTGTCCGGCCTCGCCAATCCGCCGGTCCTGCCCGAACCGACTCGCGCAACCCGCTAGCTGGACGGGCCCTCCCCGAACCCGTCTAGCCGCGCCAGCTCGCGAGCCGGTTCGCTCAGGGCTGGTCGTTGCCGCTGGTCCGGTGGGCTCGGCGGCTGGTCGGGTCCCCTCCGAACCCGTCCGGCCGGGCCGGGTCCCCCAGACCCGGGCCGAGCTGAACCGGACCGGCGGTGTGGCCAGTCCCTGTCGTCACGTGCGTCAGTCGCTTCGCACTCGTCGGCGGCCTGCTCGCCCCCTTGTGCCGAGCAGGTCGCCAGGCGCGTGCGTTCGTGCGGGTGCGCACCGGCCGGCGTGAGCTATCCGCCTGCGCCGACCGGTGCTTCCCGCCCCCAGGGGAGCCCGCTCCCCCTTTCGGGCTCCGCCAGAGGGGATTCCTCCCCGAACCCCTCCGGCCGACGACGTCCGGCAGCCCCCTCGGCTCCCGGGCGCCGCCCGTTTGGCTACTTGGCAGTCCCGGTGTCGTCGAGCGGCTCGTGGTTGCCGTCCGGCTGCACTCCCCGGTTCGCCCCCGGTGCGGGGCTCGTCTTGACGGGCGGAACGGTGGTTCCCGGCTGCCGCTCGTCCTTCTGATCCGCAGGCATGTGGCCCTCCCTTTCCTTGGTTCGCCCCATAGGACGCATCCAGGGTGCGCCTAGATACACGGAGCGCCAAAGTTTTTGGGATTTTTGTGAACCTGCCGGTCAGGATGGCCGTCCCACCTCCCCCGGATGCCAACCGTCAGTGACGATCGGTAACCCCTCCGAGAGCGCGGCGGCCCAGGCGCGGTAACCGATCGGGCCAGGGTGGAAACGGTCAGCAGCGAACATTCCCGGACGGAGCAATCCCGGCGCCAACGGGATGTGCGTGACCCCGGGAAGCCGGGTCAGCCCTCGCGCCGCCTGGTCGAGCGCGACCGACCGCGCGCCCAGCAAGTCCCGGAGCGGCCGCGGCAAGGACGGAAAACTCGCCAGCGGGGGCACGCCCGCGAGAACGACCGGGACGTCGCCGACCCTTCGCCGCACCTCGACGATGATTGCCAGCAGATCCCGCCGGTACCGCGCGGCCGAGTGCAGCTCCAGGGTGTCGTTCACGCCGAGGACGACCACCACGACGTCCGCCTCCCGCACGCGCGGAACCAGCTCGTCGAGCACCACCCGCGCCGACGCGCCGGTGATGCCCAGCGCGTGCCACCGCACCTCCCGGTCCGGGTACGCGCCGGCGAGCCCCACCGCGAGCTGGCCGGTGAGCGCGTCGGCGTGGGTGAGCGCGCCGACGCCGTCCACCGTCGATTCGCCGATGACGGTGAGCCGCAACGGACGCCCGGCGCCGAGAGCGCCCTCGATCGGACCCGTGGCCCCGGGAAGCCGCGGAGTCGCCCGACGCACCCGCACCGCCTGCGCGACAAGCACGGGTGCCATCAGGAAAAGGAGGAACAGCCGAAGAACTGCCATGCCTCCGACAGTAACGAGGGGCTACGACAGATCCGGGCTCGCGAGGGGAGTTGTCCACAGGGGATGTGAGTTGTGGACAACCCTGGGGATAGTTTGGGGAAACCCGCTGTCAGCAGCGTGTCTGCAACTGCAGACAGAACCAACGGACACGGGCGGCGAGGACTTCCACTCGGGACGGCAGGGGCGGTGGACGACCCTTCGCGGGCGGCAGGGCCGAGGGCGAACCCGCCATGCACGGCAGCATCTGCGAGCGATTCCGCTACGAGCGGCAGGGTGCGCAGGCAATCCCGCTGCGAGTGGCAGGGTTCGCGGCCTGGCCACACATGTCAGCATCCGCGAGCGATCCCGCCGCGGACGGCAGTGTCCACAGGCAACACCGCTGCAGGTGGCAGGGCCCGCGGGCCTGCCACCCAAGCATCGTGAGCAACCTCGCCGCAGGTGGCAGAGCCCGGGGCAAAGCCACCACACACGTCAGCATCCGCGAGCGATCCCGACCAAGGTGGCCGAGTCCGCAGAACAATCACGCCGCAGCCGCAGACAAACCTGCCACGCACGTGAGCGTCCACGAGCGATCCCGCCGCAAAGCGGCCGAGTCCGCAAGCAAACCCGCCACGCGTCAACGTCCGCAGGCAAACCCACCGCGGGCGGCCGAAACCGCAGACAACCCCGCGATACGCGTCAGCATCCGCGGGCACTCCCGCCGCAGGTGTCAACAACTGCAGACAGGCCCCTCACTGCGCGATCGACACCGTCTTCCCCACCAGAGCGTCATCCTCAGCCGCGTCCAGCAAGAAGCGTGCCACGTTCGCTCGCGGGATCTGGAACCGCCTCCGCACATCCCGGCCCACCTCGCTGCGCACCTGGTCCCGGGCGGGCTTGTTCGTCAGCCTCGTCGGGCGCACGATCGTCCATCGCACGTCTGGGGCACCGTGCAGGATCGACTCCATTCGTTGCAGGTCGGCGTATCCGTTGCGCAACACCGCACCCAGAAGCGGCTTCACCAGCAGCTTCGAGAACAGGCTGTCGCCGTCCCCAGGCAGGCCGGATGCGCTCACCACCACGAACCTCGTCTGGGAACCGTGCAGGGCGGTGACCACGGAGCGGGTGCCGTCGGAGTTGACGGTTGTCGGCTTGAGGTCTGCGGGGCCCAGGGCCAGGACGACGGCGTCACGGCCGGTTACCGCGTCGGCCAGGCTGGGGTCGGTCAGGGAGTGAACCGCGACGTCCAATCGGGGGTGTGCGGGGACGGTCAACCGCGCGGGGTCGCGGACTACGGCGGTGACGTGCCATCCGCGGGCCAGCGCTTCCCGCACCGTCAGGCCGCCGATTCGGCCGCTCGCGCCCAGGACGGTGATCTTCATCAGAGGCCTCCAAGGAGGGGGTGAGTAAACACTTACCGGCTAGGGTAAGTGAACACCCACCACGCTGAGAAGACCCTCAGGGAGCACGCATGGGAAGCCGCGAGGAGATCGTCGCCGCGGCAGCGACGGTCATGCGGGAGCAGGGGTACGCGCACGCCACGACCAAGGCGATCGCGCAGGCCTCCGGCTACTCGGAAGCCTTGCTGTACAAGCACTTCCGCGACAAGACGGCGCTCTTCCTCGCGGTGCTGAAAGAGGAGCTGCCCGACCTGGTCGCCACGGCGGCGAGGCTCACCGAGCATCCGGAGAAGGCCGCTCTCAGTGACAATCTCGCCGAGTTGACCACCACGGCACTGGCCTTCTACTGCGCGAGCTTCCCGATCTCCATCTCGATCTTCTCCTCGCGCGACCTGCTCCGCGCCCACCGGGACAGCCTCGAAAACGGTCCCGACCTGCCGATTCAGCACGTCGCCGGCTATCTCGCCGCCGAGGTCAAGCTGGGCAGGCTGCGCGCCGATCTCGACGTCGAGGCCGCGGCCCGGCTGCTCCTCGGCGCGTGCTTCCAGGAGGCGTTCCTCGCGTCCTTCGAGGAACGCCCGCCGCGGCCAGACCTCGCCCAGCGGCTCGCCGCGACCCTGGAAAGGCTCGGCTAGTCGCGGTTCTTCCGCAGCTCGTGCCACCGGTCGTACAGGTTGTTGACCTCGACCAGCATGAACGCCAGGAAGTCCCGCATCTCGGCCAGCCGTTTACCGGCGGGAGTGTCCGGACCTAGCGCGTCGATGCCTTCGGTGGCCGCGTCGCGCCACATGATCAGGAAGCGGTCGCGTTTGAGGAAAGTCGCGTACCAGAGGTCGTCGTAAAGCTGGTAGTGGTCGCGGCGCTCGCCGGGTTCGCGCACCTTCCGCACCAGGCCGACCTGGTCCAGATACCGCACCGCGCCGGAGATCGCGGCCGGGCTCACCGACAGCTGCTCCGCCAGTTCGGCAGCCGTCAGCTGCCCCGAGTCGGTCGTCATCAGCGCCGCGAAAACCCGCGCTGACATGCGCTGCATGCCGATCTGGGACATCACCAGCCCCAGGCTTTCGACGTATCGGCGGACGGCGTCCTCGTCTCTCTTCGTCTCAGGCGTCGTCATCCGTCCATCCTCTCCCACACGCGCCTGGACGATCACTCGGTCCAGACGTTTTCTTAACTTCACAACTTCATGAAAAGAGTGTAGCTTCCGAACCATGGGAAACGCCATTGCGATCTCCGGCCTGCACAAGGCATTCGGCCGGGTGAAGGCCCTCGACGGCCTTGATCTTCAGGTTCCCGCGGGGGAAGTACACGGATTCCTCGGCCCGAACGGCGCCGGGAAGTCCACCACGATCCGGGTCCTGCTCGGACTGCTGCGCGCCGACGCCGGCGAGGTCCGGCTGCTCGGCGGCGACCCGTGGCGCGACGCGGCGAGCCTGCACCACCGGCTCGCCTACGTGCCCGGCGACGTCAACCTCTGGCCCAACCTGTCCGGCGGCGAGGTCATCGACCTCCTCGGCAGGCTGCGCGGCGGGCTCGACCAGAAGCGCCGCGAGGAACTCGTCGAGCGCTTCGACCTCGACCCGCGCAAGAAGGGCCGCACATACTCGAAGGGCAACCGGCAGAAGGTCGCCATCGTCGCCGCGCTCGCGTCCACTGTGGACTTGCTGCTGCTCGACGAGCCGACCTCGGGCCTCGACCCGTTGATGGAGGCCACCTTCCAGGAGGTCATCCAGGAGGAACGCGCGCAGGGCCGCACCGTTTTGCTGTCCAGCCACATCCTCGCCGAGGTGGAAGCCTTGTGCGACAAGGTGAGCATCATCCGCAACGGGCGCACGGTCGAGTCCGGCACGCTCGCCGAACTGCGCCATCTCACCCGCACGTCGATCACCGCGGAGCTGTGCGGACCGCCGAACGGCCTGGCCAGGCTTTCCGACGTGCATGACTTGAAGGTCGAAGGCAACCGCGTCCGCTTCGACGTCGAGACGCGCTCGCTCGAGGACGCACTGCGCCAGATGACCGAGGTCGGCGTGCGCAGCCTGGAGAGCAGGCCGCCGACCCTCGAGGAACTCTTCCTGCGCCACTACGCGGACGAACTCGAGGCCGGGAAATGAGCGGCGCGCTCAACGGCACCGGGCCGTTGATCCGGCTCGCCCTGCGCCGCGACCGGATCATCCTGCCGATCTGGATCGTCCTGCTCAGCCTCATCCCGGTGGCCACGATCAGCAGCTACGACCAGTTCTATCCGACCGCCGCGAGCCGGGCCGGGCTCGTCGCGTCGGCCGCCGCGAACCCGTCGTTCGCGCTGCTCTACGGCCCGGCGTTCAACCTCGGCACGGCGGGCGGGTTCATCGCCTGGCGGATGGGCGGGTTCCTGGCGCTGCTGACCGCCCTGATGGCGGTCTTCACGCTGACCCGGCACACCCGCGCGGAGGAGGACACCGGCCGCGCCGAACTGCTCGCGTCCACTGTGGTCGGTCGGTACGCGCCGCTCACCGCCGCGCTCGCGGTGACCGGCGGGGCGAGCGTGCTGATCGGGGTGCTCCAAGCGGTCACGCTGGCGGCGAAGGTTCCCGCGGCGGGTTCCGTCGCGCTCGGCGCGAGCACTGCGCTTGCTGGGCTGGTTTTTACCGGCGTCGCCGCGGTCGCCGCGCAGCTCGGCGAGTACTCGCGCACCGCGAATGGCATCGGTACGGCCGTGCTCGGCGTCGCGTTTCTGTTGCGTGGCGCGGGTGATTCGACCACCGACGCGCATTGGCTGTCATGGCTGTCGCCGCTCGGCTGGGCGCAGCAGATCCGGCCGTTCGCCGAAGAACGTTGGTGGGTCTTGATTTTGCCGGTCGCGACCACGCTCGTGCTGTTTGTCGTGGCCTACGCGCTGCTGCCGCGTCGTGACGTCGGCGTCGGTCTGCTTCCGCCGCGGCTCGGGCCGAGTGAGGCCGCGCCGTCGTTGCGGTCGCCGTTTTCGCTGGCCTGGCGGCTGCAGCGGGGTCCGTTGTTCGGCTGGCTGATCGGGCTCGCGGTCGGTGGGGCGTTGTTCGGGACGATCGCGCAGGGCATTTCCGGACTGGTCGGCGGCACCGAGCAGAGCAGGCAGATCTTCGAACGGCTCGGCGGATCGCACGGACTGGTCGACGCTTTCCTCGCGACGATGGTGAGCCTGTTCGCGATGCTCGCCTCGCTCTACGGCGTGCAGGCGACGCTGCGGATGCGCACCGAGGAAACCTCGATCCGGCTCGAACCGCTGCTGGCCACGCGGGTCGGACGGCTGCGCTGGGCCGCGAGCCACCTCGTGTTCGCGTTCCTCGGCAGCGCGTTGCTCGTGCTCGTCGGCGGCGTGCTGCTCGGGCTGTCGAACGGGCTGCGCGGCGGCGACGTCGGCCGCTCGGTCGGGAACATGGTCGCGGCCGTCGCGGTGCAGGTGCCCGCGGCGTGGGTGATCGTCGCGGTGGCCGCGCTGATCTTCGGACTGCTGCCGAAACTGGCGACCGCCGCGTGGGGCGTGGCGGCGCTGGCGTTGCTGATCAGCATGTTCGGGCCGGTCGTCAACGCGCCGCAGGTGCTGCTGGACGTCTCGCCGTTCCAGCATCCGCCGAAGGTGCCCGGCGCGGTGTTCACCGCGGTGCCGCTGGTGGTGTTGCTGGCGGTCTCGGCGGTGGTGCTCGCGGTGGGTCTGACCGGCTGGCGGCGGCGCGACGTCGGCTGACCTCAGCGTTCGTCGCGGACGAACCCGCTGGTCGGCCCCAGCGTCGTCGGCGGGGGTGCCGACGGGCTCGACGGGGTCGGGGTGACCGAGACCGTCGCCGTGGTCGTGCGCGGTGGCGGGGCCGGGGGTGCCGGCGGGCGGTGGGTCACGGTGATCGGCGGCAGAGGGAGGCCGGTCACCGTGACCGTCACCTGCTGCACAGGCGGCGGGGTGGGCGGCGACGACTCTCCGGCCGGACGCGGAGTGCGACCGGCGACCAGCAGCGCGGCGACCAGCAGTCCGCCTGCCAGCCCGGCGAGACCGGTCACGACGACATAACCCCAGGTGGGAGCGGTGTCCGACATCCGGCACCTCCTCGCCGCACGGTCACTCGGCTACGAGGGTTCGTCGCGTTGATCATAGGTGCCGTTACGCAGTGTGCAACTTGATATCTACCGACTCAACTTATGTCACACTGACCTTATGAGGGGGATTCTTCGCTCGCCGGACTTCCGGCGGCTCTGGCTCGCCGACGGCCTCAGCCAAGTCGGCAACCGCATCGACTTCCTCGTGATCCCGCTGCTGGCGACCACCACGCTCGCCGCGTCCGTGGCCCAGGTTTCGCTGCTGCGGACGCTGAGCACGCTCCCGTACCTGCTGCTCGGACTGCAGGCGGGCGCGTGGTGCGACCGGATGCGCAACCGGCCGGTGCTGATCACCGCCGACCTCGCCCGCGCGGTGCTCATCGGCTCGGTGCCGCTCGCCGCGGTGTTCGGGTCGCTGACGCTGGGCCACCTGTACGTCGTCGTGCTGCTGGCCGGCGGGTTCACGGTTTTCTTCAACGTCGCGCACCAGACCTACCTGCCGAACCTCGTCGAACGCGGCGACCTGCCCGCCGCGAACGCCCGGCTGCAGACGAACCTGTCCGTCGCCGCGATCGCCGGGCCGGGGCTCGGCGGGATGATCGTGCAGTTCATCGGCGGCGCGGGCGCGATGGCGGTCGACGCGGTGACTTACCTGTGGTCCGCCGCGTGGCTGCGCCAGATTCGCACGCCGGACGTGCGGCCCGAGCCCGCTGAGCGGAACCTTCGCCGCGAAATCGGCGAAGGGCTGCGGACAGTTCTGCGCAATCCGCTCCTGCGGGCGATCGCCCTGCACGGTGCCGCGTCGAGCCTGTTCCAGTCGATGTTCATGGCGGTGTCGATGGTGTTCATGGTCCGCGACCTGCACGTCGCACCGTTCATGATCGGCTTGCTCGGCACGATCTCGCTGTTCGGCGCCCTGCTCGCGAGCGGAGTCGCGCGACGGCTCGGCGCTCGCTTCGGTGCCGCGCGGGCGTTGTATTTCGGTGCCGCCGTGTACAGCGTTTCGTTCCTGTGCAACGCTTTCGCGACCCAAGACTGGGGCCTCGCCTGGTGGGTGGCGGGCGGTTTCGGGTCAAGTTTCGGGATCATCGTGCTCGGCGTGTTCGAGACGAGCTTCCGGCAGGCGGTCACCCCGCACGAGCTGCTGGGCCGCGTCTCGTCGGTGTCGCAGACGGTCGTTTTCGGCATCGCCCCGCTCGGCAGTCTGCTCGGCGGCGTGATCGCGGAACTCACCACAACCCGGGTCACGCTGTACGTCTGCGGCATCGGAATCCTTGCCGCGTCAGCGATTCTCATTGCTTCGCCGCTTCGCAAGATGCGCGATCTGCCGATCGCCGAGAGTGCGGTCAAGAACGATTAGCGGGACAGCAAGCGCGGCTAGCACGGCTCCGATGAGGCTGACCCACGTGAGGGCAGTGCCTTGGGTCAGCGCGGCGGCCGCCAGAACCGGAGTAGCACTGATCCCCAGCTGGAAAGCCGAAACCGTGGTCGCCCCAGCGAGTGTCGGGGCGTCGGCGGCGATCGCGAAGACCCGGCCGTAGATCGCGGGATTCAGCACGAAAGCCGCTATCCCGAGCAGGAAAACAGTAGGAAGCACCGCCCACGTGTGATGGATCGCGAAGATCAGGACGACCGAAAGCAGCACGATCGCGACGGCTCCGGCGAGGAGCGCGGCGTGGGGTCGCCGATCGGAGATGCGTCCGCCGATGGACAGGCCGACGAAAGCGCCGATGCCGAAAAGCGCGAGGATCGCGGGAATCCAGACCGTGGGGACGCCGGTGATCTCGGCGAGCATGGCGGAGAGGTAGTTGAACGTGATCATGTACGCCGCCGTCGTCAGGATCGTGATCCCGAAAATGCCCCAGAGCCGCGGTTTGCGGATCGTGGCCAGCTCCCGCGCCACACTCGGTCGCGCCGCCGACCGGGTCGCCGCGGGGATCCCGAGCGAGCAGGCGACGGCTCCGGCGAGCGTCAGTGCCACGACAGCCCAGAATCCGCCGCGCCACTGGGTGAAGTGGCTGAGCAGGGTGCCTGCCGGTCCGCCCGCGACCATGGCCACGCTCAGGCCGCTGACCACGACACCGGAGGCGCGGGCGTTGCGGTCCGGGGTGACGAGGCTGATCGCGGTCACCGACGCGACGGCGAAGAAGCCCGCGTACGCGACGCCCGAGACGACCCGGCTCACCAGCAAAACCTGGTAGTCGCCCAGCAATCCGGCGGCGACGCTCACTGCGAACACCCCTTGGGTCGCGATCAGCGCGGCGCGACGGGGCCAGCGCAGGCTGAGCACGGCGAACGGCGGCCCGCCGAGGACGACCCCCAGTGCGAACGCGGTGATGAGAAATCCGGCGGAGGACAGCGAAACCTGGAGGTCGTCGGCTACCGCGGGCAGCACGCCCGCCAGGAGAAACTCGGCGCTGCCCATCGCGAACAGGCTGAAGGCGAGCAGGTACACGCCTAGCGGAAGTCGGCCGCTGCTCGCGTCGGCGCGCACACCGTCGGCGGTGGCACAGGTTGTCGGATCCATGGGGACAAACTTCCGCGACTAGGATCGGAAGCGGCAAGAAACGTTGCCGTTTCCGGGACGCATTGGTTGACTGCGCCGCATGAGCGACCAGCCCACCGTCGACAGCGTGCTCGAGCAGATCGCGCCCCGGCTGCGACAGGCGCGGGACAAACAGGGCGTCAGCCTCGCCGACCTCGCGCGGGCCACCGGCATTTCGACCAGCACGTTGTCCCGCCTGGAATCCGGGCAGCGCAAACCGAGTCTCGAACTGCTGTTGCCGATCACCGCTGCACTGGGCGTTCCGTTCGACGAGATCGTCACCGCGCCGCGGATCGTCGACCCGCGCGTGCCGCAGCAACCCGCGAAGAAGGACGGGCGCGTGCTGATCGCGTTGTCCCGGCACCAGGGAGAAATCCGCGCCTACAAACAGCTCATCCCGGCGCACGACGAAGAGCCCCACCTGCGCACCCACGACGGGCACGAATGGCTCTACGTTCTGCGCGGACGCCTACGCGTGCGCCTGAGCGATCACGATTTCATCATGGGACCCGGCGAAGCAGCCGAATTCGACTGCCACATCCCGCATTGGTTCGGCGCCGCCGGTAAGGGCGACGTCGAAATCCTCAGCCTCTTCAGCAAGTCCGGCGAACGCATCCACCTGCGCACCGGTCGCCGCTAGGGCCCGTCCGGCGGATCATGTGACTGCTTCAGTGACGGGTCGTTGGCATGGCTATGGGGCGGGGAGATCTGACGAATGAGGAGTGGGCACGGCTGAAGCCGCATCTGCCCATGACAGGGCAGAGGGGCGGACGTTGGGAGAACCATCGCAGGGTCATCAACGGGATCCTCTTCCGGCTCCGGACCGGGGCGCCGTGGCAGGATCTGCCTGAACATTTCGGTCCGTGGAAGACGGTGTTCGAGAGGCATCGGCGGTGGTCGGCGGACGGCACCTGGGACAGGATCTTCGCGGCCGTCCTGGTCGATGCTGATGCCGAGGGCCGTATCGACTGGTCGATGGCGAGCGTGGACTCGACGTCCTGCCGTGCCCATCAGCACGCAGCTGGCGCATGCAAGAGGCCACCGAGGGTGCCGGGAAAAAGGCGCACGCCCCGGCAACACCGTCCCGACGAGGGACTCGGACGCTCTCGGGGCGGACTGACATGCAAAATCCATCTCGGTGGAGACAAGGCATACTCCTCTCGCCGAAACCGCCGCTACCTGTGGCGACGCCCGAGGTGGCAGGCCCACGGGCCTCAACAAAGCGATCTGCAACCGCAGAAACGAAGTCGAGAGGACGATCAACGCCTTGAAGAACTTCCGGGCGGTGGCCACGAGGTTCGACAAGCGCGCCTACGTCTTCCACGGATCCGTCACGGTGGTCGCGATACGCCTTTGGATCCGCACTGAGCCGCTCCAGCGATGAGCGCCACCTCGACGTCACAGGCTCTTTACTTCAACCAAGCTTGAGGTAAGACGATCTTCTGGAGTGGTCCGCGAGAAGCGGAGCTCGGGGATGAAGGGCAGGCCAATGGAGACAGTGACCGAATGGATCAAGAAGAACTCCCATGCGCTCGTGAACAGGAAGCCTGACGAGCCACTGGACGATCTGCGGCCGCTCGCCCCACTGGTGCGGGACGCCAAGATCGTGGCGCTTGGAGCAGCTGCCCGACAGACACGCGAATTATCGGACGTGGCGCATCGCATCGTGCGGCTGCTGGTGGAAGAAGAGGGGTTCCGCTCCCTTGCCTTGGAGGGCGACGACCCTGGCCGCCTCGGCCTGGACGTCTATGTCGCCACCGGCGATGGAGACCCTCGTGCATTGCTGGGAAGGGCACGGCCGTTCTGGCAGACCGCCGAGATCCTCGATCTCGTCCACTGGATGCGGTCCTATAACAAGCGTCACCCAGGCGACCCGGTACGTTTCGCCCAGTTCCCTGCTGAACCGGTGCGGCATACCACCCGGCTCGATGGCCTGGCCGAACTGGAACGCACGCTGGCCGACGGTGTGAGCTGGTGGCAGCAGCTCACCGGCGACAAGGTCGTCTACTGGGGCGGTATGGCGCACACCGCCATCGGCGCCCCTCGTACCGTGTCCCCCTCCGAGCCCCTGGAGTCGCACCAGAATATGGGCGGATACCTGCGTGAACGACTGGGACTGGACTACCGGTCCGTCGGCCTGACCATGGCGTACGGTTCGATCGGTCAGCCCCTGCCCGCTCCACACCCCGACTTCGTCGACAGCCTGCTGCATGCGGCCGCCGAGAACATGGCGGGATACGTCCTGGATCTCGGCACATCGCTACCCGAGCCGATCCGCCGCCTCCTGGACGCCCCGACGCGCACGCGGTTGATCGGGTCGTTCTACGACCCCCGGGATGATGCGGCCTACCACATGTCGGGCGGGTCGCTCGCGAGCTGGTTCGACGTCGTCGTCCACACGCAAGAGGTGACACCGTCCCGGCCCTTGGCCTGAAGGCTGCCCGGCGGAGCATTCCGCAGACGCCGGCTCCGCCACTTAGATATGCACTGATCCGCCGGACAGGACCTAGACCTTGCGCAGACCGTCCAGCAGTACGCGCACCAGGTGTCGGCTGTCCGGCGTAAACCGCTCCACCGCGAGCGCGCCGACGATGAGCGCGCGCAGGTCTTCGCCGTCGATGTCCGTGCGTACGGCACCCGCGGCTTGCGCGCGTTCCAGAAGCGCAGTGAGGTTCACGCGAAACCGCTCCGCTGCTTCGGCCTTGTACGCGGAACCACTGGTCTCACCGAGCGCTTCGCAGATCGCACGGTTACGCGACGCCTGTTCGATGACGCGCGTGAAGTAGTCGTAGAACGCTTCGCCGGGCGCGTCGGAGTCGATCAACTCCTGCGCCTCGACGCCGTACTGCTCCAGCCGTTCCACTACGACGGCCTGGAACAGCGCTTCCTTGCTGGGGAAATGCCGGTAGACAGTGCCCGCGCCGACGCCAGCCAGCCGCGCGATGTCGTCGAGGGGCACCGAAAGCCCGTCGACGGCGAACGCTGCTTCGGCGGCAGCCAGCACACGGGCGCGGTTCCGGCGCGCGTCCGCGCGGAGCGCAGGCTTCTCCACCGGCTGTCTCCTCTGCTCTCAAAGTGGTGCGGTCGTCCGATTCTTCCTTGGAACGATCTGCGCCGCTGCCGACCGTGTCTCAGATCTCCAGACCCTCGTTGACAACCGGAGTACCGGCTCCGTATCGTCGTAAGCGGGTGACCCGTTCCGATTATCCCCCGTCTTCCCGAGTGAGGTTTCCGATGCCCCGCACCGTGTCCGAAGTGGCCGAGATCGTCGCGAACGCGCTGAGCGCCTTCGACGCCGCGCCGCTCGCCGACGTTCTCGCCGAGGACGCCGTCTACGAAATCCCCTTCACCGGCCACCGCTCGGCCGGCCGGGACGCAGTGCTGGCCACGCTCCGCGCGGGCAGCGCCGTCGCGGCCCGGATCGGCCTGGAGAAAGTCGAGGTCACGACCACGGAACCGGCGGACGGGTTCGCCGTCGAGCTCGTCGCCGAGGGCCGCAATCCGCACACCGGGCACAGCTACCGGCTCCCGTCGTCCGCCGGGCTGCTGACCGTGCGGGACGGCGAGATCACCCGGTACCGCGACTACCCGAACCACGGCGCGGCGACCGCGTTGCACGGGACGAAGGAGGTCTTCCAGCGCTTCCTCGACGCGGCTGTCGACAACCGCTGGGACGACCTCGCCGACCTGTACTCCGACGACGTCGTGATCGAAATCCCGTTCGCGCCGGCCGGAGTGCCGAAGGTGACGCGCGACCGGGAGGAGTTGCGCAAACGCTTTCACCAGGCCGGAGAGCGTCGCCGGATCACCAAGGCGGACCGGGTCGTGGTGTACGAGACCAGCGATCCGGAGGTGCTGGTGGCGGAATACGACCTGCACGGCGAGTACGAGGGCAAGCCGTATGTGTCGACGTACGCGATGGTGCTGACGGTGCGCGACGGCCGGATCGTGCACTCCCGCGACTACTCGGGCGCGCCTAGGTTCGAGGAGTAATCCCGCGGATGTCGTGGTCCGCGCCAGGAGCCGCGAACTTCAGCAGAAGCGAACCTTCGGTCTCGACCTCGGCGCGTTCGGCGGCGGTCAGCGGCCGGAACGGCTCGATCTCCAGCGTCGCCGACGTCTTGTCCTGCCGCAGCTTCCACGCCCCGGCGACCTGACAGTCCACCAGGAAAGTGGCACGCATCCCGTTACCGGTCATGACGCGTTTGCGGTCTTCGGCGGAGATCACCCGGGTGCGGTCGGCGTGCGAGGCCAGCAGGTTGTCGTACTCCGGCAGGAAGCGGACCGGTGCCGGAGCGTCGGCGGCGGGGCGGGGTGCGTCCGGCAGGTCGAACAGCTCCGTCCCGCCTTCGTCCCGGAAGACCGCCAGCCGCGGCCGCAAGCTTTCCAGGACCGGACGCAGCCGGGTTCGGCCTGCCCAGGTCTGCACGTCGGCGGCCGAGGCCGGGCCGAAGGCGGCGAGGTAGCGCAGCACGATCTGTTCGGCATCGGCGGCGGAGGCCGGTTCGGTTCCGGTCCAGTCGGCCGCCGCCGCGTACCGGGTGGCGCCGCCGATGCCCCAGACCGCCCGCGGCGGCACCTGCACCAGCGGCACGAGGTTGCGCACGACGGTGGCGAGCGCGTGCGGCTCGCGGTCAGGCCACTGCTCGTGCAATGCCGCCCGGAGTTCCTTGGGGGTAAGCGGCTGGGCGCGAAGCAGCGCCCGGCCCGACTCCGCCACTGCCGCGCGGTCCACCCCTGCCAGCGGCGCCTTGAACGCGGTGCCGAGTTCGCGGTCGAGCGCGTCTTGCGACCACGGACGCAAGACGCGGTAGTCCGCCACGGTGACCAGGTGAACGGTGCTGCGCATCAGGGGCCACCCGCACCAGCCGGCGTTCGGTCAGCGCGTCCGCCAGGTCGGCGGTGCGGAACGCCCGGATCCGGCTCCAGAGCCCGAAGTAAGGCGCGTACGGCGCCTGCGCTTGCATGCCGACCAGCCGCGCGACCGCCTCCTCGACGGTCGCGTCGGCCCGTTCCAGCAGCCACTGACGAGCCAGCAGAGCGCGTCCCAGCGTTCGCCGCCCGAGCGTCATGGTGCGGTCCTTCCGGTCGTCGGTCAGTTGCTGAAGTCGGCTCGGTGATCCGCGGTCCACTGGGCGTAGTTGCGGGCCGGGTGCCCGGTGATCTGCTCGACGATGTCGTTGACCGGTGCGGGTTTGCCGGCCGTCTGCGCCATGAGGTCGAACAGGGCGGCCAGGAATTCCGGGTCCATGAACTGGCTCATCTGCTCCCGGACGGGTTCCGGGTCGAGGTCTTCGACGACGAGCGGACGCCCCAGCGTCTCGCTGAGGACGCGAACCTGGTCCGCCTGGGTCAGCGAGTCCGGGCCGGTCAGCTCGTAAGCCTGCCCGGCGTGCCCGCCGCCGGTCAGGATCCGCGCGGCGACCTCCGCGACGTCCCGTTCGTGCACGGCGCTGAACGCCGCTTCGGCATACGGCACGCGGATGACGTCGCCGTGCGGAAGCTGCATCGCGAACGTCAGCGAGTTGATGGCGGGGAACAACAGCCGCAGGAACGTCCACTCGATGCCGGTCTCCTCGACGGCCCGCTCCACGTCACGGTGGTACTGGGCGATCACGTCAGGCTGGTGTTCGGCGCCGGGAACGACCGCTCCGGAGGACAGCAGCACCAGCCGCCGCACCCCGGCCTTGACCGCGGCCGCGAGCAGCGGAGCGACGTCCATCCCGTACTGGAGGACCAGGAACGCGGCCTCTACCCCGGCCAGCGCCGGCGGCAGCGTCTCGGGCTTGGTCAGACCTGCGCGGACCACGTCGACCCCTTCCGGGAGTCCGGCCCGCTCCGGGGCGCGGGTCAGCGCCCGCACCGGCGCACCCGCGGCGACCAGTTCTTCCACTGCCTGACGTCCGAAGTGGGCGGTCGCTCCGATGACGAGATACATGCGTGGTTCCTCCGTGTGGTTCCGCTTTCCGACTTGTCCCCACCGTAGGAGCCGTTTAGGCAAGCTACGTTCCTATTCGCGAGAGATACTGAAAAAATGCTGGAAACCTCGGCGCGGTTGCTGCGCTTGCTCTCGCTGCTCCAGACGCCCCGCGAATGGACCGGAGGCGAACTGGCCGAACGGTTGTCGGTCAGCCCCCGCACCATCCGCAACGACGTGGAACGCCTGCGCACCCTCGGTTATCCGGTGCACGGCAGCCGCGGTTCGGTGGGCGGCTACCGGCTCGGGGCCGGGGCCGCGCTGCCGCCGCTGCTGCTCGACGACGAGGAGGCGGTCGCGGTGGCGATCGGGCTGCGCACCGCTGCCGGCGGCACGATCACCGGCGTCGAGGAGACTTCGCTGCGCGCGCTGGCCAAGCTGGAGAAGGTCCTGCCCGCCCGGCTCCGGCGGCGCGTCGACGCCATCCAGCGCTACGCCGTCGCAGTGCCCCGGGACGACCTCGGCCCGCGGGTGGACGCGGACGTCCTCAGCACCCTCACCGCCGCCTGCCGCGACCACGAACGCGTGCGCTTCGACTACCTCGGCCACGACGGCACCGAGAGCAGGCGAGACGTGGAGCCGTACCGGCTGGTCAACTGGGGACGCCGGTGGTACCTCGTCGCGTTCGACACCGCGCGGGACGACTGGCGGACCTTCCGCGTGGACCGGATCAGCCCACGCACCCCGGCCGGCCCCCGGTTCCCGCCCCGCGACCTCCCCGAAGAGGCAGTCGACCAAGTCCGCCGGGGCGTGTCCTCAGCCGCGTGGCGGTTCCGGGCGCGAGTCGTGGCGCAGGTGTCCGCGGAGACGCTGGCCGAGCGGATCAATCCCGCGATCGGCGCTGTCACGCCGCTTGACGACAACCGTTGCGTCCTGGATACGGGTGCGGACAGCGTCGAGACTCTTGCGGTTCATCTCGGTTCGCTCGGGGTCGACTTCACGGTGACGGAACCGCCCGAACTCGTCGAGGCCGTGCGTTCGCTCGGGGATCGGTATCAGCGCGCCGTCCGGTGATTCTCACTGAGTCGCGGTCTGCGAAGCCGAGGGCGTGAACAGGTGCTCCACCGTGGCCACCGTCCAGTCCCACACCCCCGGCACCAGCAAGATCCCCACCAGCGCGAACACCGGGAACACCAACCGCGTCTCGACCTTCTTCCCGGTGTGCAGCCGCAGCGGTTTCGGCGGGCGGAGTTCGTACCAGGTCTCCCCCGCGATCGGCAGCGGGAACAGGAACGGGCAGCCCGACTCGGTCAGCGAATCGCCCAAGCAGTGCACAAAACAGCCGGCCGCGACGGCCACGCCGAGCCAGCCCGAGATGTCCGCCAGTTGAGCCACCCGGTCGTCCGGCGCGGTGAAGTACCACCAGGCCACCGCACCGCCATAGGGCAGCAGCAGCCAATCGCCCAGAGCCGCGACCGCGAGCAGCAAGCCGAAGAGCAACACGCCCAGCACGGCCCAAGCTCCGCCCGCCGTACAGCCAGCGGAAGTAGCCGCGCCGAGGGCGACAGCGAACAAGAGGGTGTGCGACAGGTGCCGGTGCGTGCCGGTCACCTTCTCGTCGCGAGGGCCCTTCGTCAGGGCGTATACCGCTGCAGACACTCGGCGCAGCAGCCACGACAGCGCGCCGGTCAGCCAGCCGAACAGCCGGGTCGCGCTGGCGCTGGGATGGTCCAGGTCCGGCAGCAACGCGAAGCCGGCCGTGGTGGCCGCGAAGACCACCGCCTGGTGCACCGAGCCGACGCCGACCGCGGGCGCGAGGGCGAGCCCCGCGCACCAGCCGGTCAGGGCGTGCGTGCGCCCCATCATGATGGATATCCCCCAGGTCGCGGGCCATTTCGCAGTCCGCGCGACCGTATCGGGAGATCAGGCCGGAGGTTCCTCCGACACGCTCAGGTGTTCGGCCACGCCGGTGAGCTCGATCACCCGGCTGACCGCCGGGCTCGGCACGACCTCGAGTTCGACGTCCTGCTCCCCGGCCTGCCGCTGGGCGTGCAGGACGACGTTCAGCGCCGATGAGTCGAAGAAGGTCACCCCGGTGAGGTCGGCCACCACGCGACGGGAATTCTTGTCCGCGATCAATCCGGCAAGAGCTTCCTGCAGCTGCGGGCTGGTGAGCAGATCGAGCTCACCCGTGACCACGACCCTCGGCTCGGCGGCCGCGGTGTCCAGCGTGATGCCGAATCCGGGCGGAGTGGCGTTCTGGTCGGCTGCGGGCATGCAGTTTCTCCTCGTCAGGCGCTGCTCCTGCGCCGGTACGCGCCTGTTGTCTCAAGAGGCAACCGTGTCACGGTCCCAAGCATCTGGAGACTCAACCCTAACCCAGTGGGTGACTGAGTCCGCGTCGGCACATGGCAACACCCTTGGCGCGCGGGCGACGGCGGACGCACAGCACCCCGCGCGCCGCAGGTGGGCGCGCGGGTCGCGGGGGTCGGTCAGCTCAGGCAGACACCGTCTTGCGCTTCGCTCGCCGTTCGCGCATGAACAGCTCACGGCGCTCGATCTCGCCGAGCCCGCCCCAAATCCCGTACGGCTCTTCGACGGTCATCGCGTGCTTGCGGCACTGGGCCAGCACCGGGCACGTGTGGCAGATCGCCTTCGCACGGGACTCGCGGCGCTCGCGCGCGGAGCCGCGCTCATTGTCGGTATGGAAGAACAGGCTGCTGTCCGCGCCGCGGCACGAGCCTTGAAGCTGCCACTCCCACTCCTCGGCCACCACGTTGGGCAGTCGGCTCACGTCAGCCATGTCGTCCCCACCTTTCCCGGGATCAGCACACTCGACGGCTACATGCCCGCCGGTCGCGGCGGTCAAACCCGGGTTTGGTTTGCTCACCCCCCGGGCATGTGGCAGATCGGGCACGAAAGACTGGCGTGGCACGCCGGAGAGAGGACAGCACGTGGAGGAGAACGCCCCGCTCGAGCGCGAGGACGCACAGCTCATCGAGGTGCGGACGGCGGCTATCCCGCACGTGGTGCCCACCCTGCGCACCATCGTCGCCGACATCGCGATGCGCCAGGACTTCGACCTGGACGCGGTCGAGGACCTGCGGATGGCCGTGGACGAGGCCTGTTCGATGCTGTTGCCCTCGGCCGCCGACGGCAAGCTGACCTGCGTGTTCTCCTGGCTGGAGGGCCGGATCGAGGTCACTGTGTCGGTGGTTTCCGACCGGGCCGAGCACGGCGACGAGACCGGTCTGTCCTGGCAGCTGCTGACCGCGCTCGCGACCTCCGCGCGGCGCACCGTGACCCCGGCCGACGGCCGGTACCTCTCCCGGGTGCAACTGGTCCGGGAGAGTGAGGCGGCCAGCTCGTGACGAACCCCGCCGGCGGCGACAAGCCCACCGACGTGGCAGCACTGTTCCACGAGCTGACGCAGCTGCCCGAGCACGCGCCGCGCCGCGAGGAGATCCGGGACCAGCTGGTGCGCGAGCATCTCGAACTGGCGCGCAATCTCGCCCGGAAGTTCCGCAACCGCGACGAGGCGATGGACGACCTCGTGCAGATCGCGACCGTCGGCCTGATCCACGCGGTGGACCGCTACGACCCGGCGCAGGGCACCGATTTCCTCGCCTTCGCGGTGCCGACGATCTCCGGCGAACTGCGTCACCACTTCCGCGACAACAGCTGGTCGGTCCGGGTGCCGAGACGGCTCAAGGAACTCAACGCGACGATCTCGGCCGCCCGCGAGGAATTGACCGTGCGGCTTTCGCGCGCGCCGAAGCCCAGTGAGATCGCGCGGCATCTCGGGGTGCCGATCGAGGACGTCTACGAGGGTCTGCGGGCCGGTCAAGGCCGTTACGGGGCCTCGCTGGACAACCTGCTGGAGAACTCCGCGCACACGCGCTTCGGCGCGCCGGACGCGAACCTCGGCCAAGCCGAACTGCGCGAGGCGCTGCGGCCGATGCTGGACAGTCTGCCCGAGCGCGAGCGCAAGATCGTGGCGTTGCGGTTCGGGTCCGGGATGAGCCAGTCGGACATCGCGCGCCGCGTCGGGGTTTCCCAGATGCAGGTGTCGCGGCTGCTCGCGGCGACGCTGAAAAAGCTCCGTACCGGACTGGCCGAGACTGACATCACCGAGGGCACCTGATTCGCTTTCGGCCGGGTTGGGTAAACACCACATGCGAGCACAGCGGCCGGGAGGTGCAGAAGCCATGACGACGTCGAGGATGCCGACCAGGAGCACCGGGGCGACTGCCGCCACCGTGCTTCTGGAGCTTCCGGACGACGTCACCGCGCCCGCCATCGCGCGGGCACAGGTTCGCGCCGCGCTCGCCCAGCTCGACGTTCCCGACCAGGTGCGCGACGACGTGCTGCTGGCGACCTCCGAGCTGGTCACCAACGCCTTCGAGCACGGCGACCGGCCGGACCGGCTGGAGCTGCGGCTCGAACACGGCGAACTGATGGTGCGGGTCTTCGACACCTCTGCCTCCATTCCGCAGCTGAAGGAACCGGTCGCCCCGTCCGCGGCGCGCAGCAGGGGGCTGCAGCTGGTGCGCGCGCTGTCCCGGCGCTGGGGTTACGACCCGGCTGAGGGCGGCAAGTGCGTCTGGGCGGCGTTCGGCCTCAGCTGACGGCGGACGCCCACCATGAGCCCGGCCGCGCCGAGCACCCCTAGCCCGACTCCGAGCCAGCCCACGATCATGCGCGGCCGTTCGGCGGCCGCACAGCCTTCCGCTCCGTGCGCCTCGGCGATCAGCCAGCTCTCCGGCGAGCTGAGCGCCGTGCCGCAGCCGATCCGGACGCTCGTGGTGTCCGTCGGCGGGTCGCCCTGGCCGAACATATTCGCCGGAAGCCCCAGCATCTGGTCGCTTCGCGTGCCGTAGATCGCCCGGACGTCGGCCGGGTTACCGGCGTCGTCGAGGTAATAAAGGGCAGTCACCGGCAGCAGGAAGAACACGATCCCGGTGATGAAGCAGGCCGCGGACGCGAGTCCGATCCACAGCGCCGGACGCCGGGCGAGCGGTTTGCGCGATCTTCCCGGGAAGGCCTGGTCATCCGGGCCGGGGGACGTCGCGGAGCGGGGATCGTCGGTCATCGTCGAGCCTCCTGATCGGGGACGGCAGGCTCGGTTGTAGTCCGGTTCGCCGGGACTGGTCCCCGGCGGGCGCTGTCCGGTTTTGTCTCGTTCGCTCCCGTTGCCGGTGCCTTACGCTCGCCGGATGCTGGACGCAATCGGGGTGACTGGGGAGGAAGAGCGGGTCTACCGGCTCCTCGTGGGGATGTTCGACGCCGGACCGCGGCAGGTGGCCGAGCAGCTGGGGCTGAGCGCGGCGCAGGTGTCGGCGATCCTGCGTTCGCTGCACGCCAAGGGGCTGGTCAGCCTGGTCGCCGGGGACGAGCCGCGGTACGCGCCGTCGCCGCCGGACGTCGCGTTCGGGCCGTTGCTGATGCGCGGGCAGGAATCCCTGGAATGGGCGCGCACCGCGGTGAGCCGGATGGCCGAGGAGTACCGCGGCGGTGCGCGACGGCGGGACGCGACGCAGCTGGTCGAGGTGATCACCGGGAGCGCGGCGATCCGGCAGCAGCTGACGAACATCCAGGTCGGCGCCCGGCACGAGCTGCTGTGGTTCTGCCGGGCCGGGCACATCGCGATGGCGTCGGGCGAGAACGCCGACGAGTACGACGCGCTGGCTCGCGGCGTGCGGTACCGGGTCGTCTACGAGCGGGCGATGCTGGAAGAGCCCGGCATGATCGAGAACGTCGCGCACGGGATCCGGCACGGCGAGGAGGCGCGGTCGTCCACCGTGGTTCCGGTGCGGCTGGCGATCGCCGACGGCACCATCGCGTTGTGCCCGCTGGTGCAGAATCTCGACGGCTCCGGCGAACCGACCGCCGCGTTGATCCGGGAGAGCAGTCTGCTGGCCGCGCTGATCGCGTTGTTCGAAAGCTATTGGGAACGCGCGTGGCCGCTGCGCGCGGACGGGACTCCGCAGGACGCTCCCGGCGGCGCCGGTCCGGACCGCGACGAGCTGCACCTGCTGTCGCTGCTGGTCGCCGGGGTGACCGACAAGGCGATCGCGACGCGGCTCGCGGTGAGCCAGCGGACCGTGCAGCGGCGGATCCACGACCTGATGACCCGGATGAACGTGCAGACCCGGATGCAGCTGGCGTGGGAGGTCAGCAGGCAGGGCTGGCTCGACGAGCCTGCGGCAGCCGGATAACCGCGGGGGGTTATCCGGCTGCCTCTTTCTCAGGAGAGCCCGTAGGCGCGAAGCACCGTCTGCTGCACCGCGTTCCCGTCTCCGTCGGATCCGTGCACGCGCAGCGCGACGAACCCGTTGGTGCGGTCCAGCCGCGGATGGTCGACCACGGCGCGGAAGCGGCCGCCGCCGAGGCTGTCCATCCGCTTGACGTTCGTCCACGTGCGACCGTCGTCATAGGACACTTCGACGGTCAGCCGCGGATTCTTCGGCGCGGCCATGCCGTCCTGGTTGCGGACGGTGAACTCGACCGGCAGCGAACGCCCGGCGCGGGTCTGCTGCGCCAGATCGGTCTGCACGCCGTAATCCACCTGCAGCAACGGAAGCAGGTCCGTTTTGCCTTCAGCGGGCCGCTTCGATTCGAAGGTCCACGACGTTTCGGTGTGCGTGCCGTAGGCCCAGTCCGGAGTGGACTTGGTCAGCGCCAGGTCGAGCCGGTACTTCGCCGGGTCCGCCGAAGCGGGGAACTTGCCCCACGCCGCCGGGCCTTCCTTGACGAGTTTTCCGTCCTGGTAAAGCTTCGCGCTCACCTGGTCCGGTTGCTCATCGCCCAATTCCGCTTCGGAGAACGCGTAGTGCGAGGTTTCCGGATCGGCGAACTCCGGGATGCGGAAGGCGAAAGTGTCGCCGGTGCGCGAGGTTTCCAGTCCGGCTCCGCGCGGGATCGCCGGGCGGACCACCGGCGCGTACCAGTTTTCCGTCGTCCGTTGCCCAGGGCTCAGCGTATGCGGCTGTTCGAGCATGCCGACCCCCAGCGGCTGGAAAGTGTCCCAGCTGAGCTTGTTGTTCACCCGGTGCTGCCAGATCGTCTCGTCGGTCGAAACGATTTCCTGGCGGGCGGTTCCGGTGTGCGCGTACCGCTGATACTGGTTGATCGCGGTCTTTTCCCACGGCCGCCAGCCGAACCGCTGCTCGGAAAGCCATTCGTCCTTGCCGGTCGCGTGGTAATTCGCGGTGACCGTCGCGGTGTTGCGCTCGCTGACCTGGTAGACGATCTTGTCCGGAATCTGGTCGTGCGTCACCTGCATGATGTCGTACAGGTACGGGCTCACCGGCGTGCCGTGCAGGAGCATGCTCGTGAAACCGAATTTCGCCCGGTCGGCCAGTTTCATGCCCTGTTCGTTCGTGACCCGCACGGCGGGAATCGGCAACCGCTTGCCTCGCGGCTGCCAGTGCGCGTACGTGTGCTCGTCGGGCAGGCTGACGACCATCACCATCGCGGCGCCCGCGGCGGCGGCCAGCTTCGCCGCCTCTTCCGGGTTGGTGCCGTCCTTCGCGGGGGTCACCACCGCGATTTTCCCGCGTGCCTTGGCGTATTGCTCCGGTTTGTTCGCGTCGACCGGGACGACGTCGAGCCATTTCATCCCGGAAATCGTCGGGGACGAGGCGTAGTAGAACAGTTCGGTCTTGATGCCGAGCCACGGCAACGTGGTCGCGGTCAGCATCGGCGCGGTGAGTTGCCACCGGGAGCCGAATTCGAAGGTTCCGTTCTTCACCTTCTGCGTCGGCGTCACGTAGATGTGCCGAACGCCGGGGAATTCCATGACGTAGTTCGAGATCTTGCGGGAGCCGAATTCGCGGTGCGCGTAGCTGCTGATGATGTTTTCCAGCGTCGACGGCCGCGGCGTCTTGATCTCGACCGGCACCGCGTTCCGCGCGTCCAGCACCAGGTTCAGGTCCTTGGTGATGGTGAACTCGGGCTTGAGCACGATCGCGAGTTCCTCGTCCGGAGCCAGTCCGGTGTGGAACATCCCGCGGGCGTAGTAGGTGCCCTCCGGGAGTTCGGTGACGAACGGGTGGTCGCTTTGGATGGTCCGGACGATGTCGTACCGCATGTCGTCGCCGAAGAGCTGGAGATCCATCGGGTACGCCTTGCCGTCGCGCCCGATGCCGGTGATGCTCACCTTGTGCTTCGGCGGTTCCTTCACCAGGCCGACCGTCGTGTGCACGGCGCCGACGAGAACGCTGCCGGTGTAGTTGCCGGGCACCAGCGCGGCCGAGTCGACGGTGATCGCGACTGTCGCGGTCCCGTTGGCCGGAACCTCCACAGTGGACTTGTCGAGCTTCACCGCGTCGCCAGGAGTGGCCCCGTCACCGCGGCGCAGGTCGAGCTTCGGCGTGAGAGTGACCGGCGCGGAAGTCGTGTTGGTGTAAGTGATTTCCTTGCGCACCGGACCGCTGTCGTTGGTGACCGGGCCGAGGTTCAGCGTGCCGGTCGCGAAGACTCCAGGACGCACCGCCGCGGCCGCGACGTCCACTCGTCCGCCGCCCTGCTGGAACGCGTTCAGTCCCGCGGAAGGCTTCGACGTGCTGGCCAAGCCGTCCTTGAGCTGCTGAGCGGTCCATTGTGGATACCGCTGCGCCAGAATCGCCGCCGCGCCAGCGACATGCGGAGTCGCCATCGACGTGCCGGACGCCGCGGTGTAGTACTGATCCACCACCTCGCCGAGCGAAGTGCCGGCCGCGCGCGCCGCGAC
The DNA here is from genome assembly GCF_004522315.1 of Amycolatopsis sp. CFH S0740. Lineage (NCBI taxonomy): Bacteria > Bacillati > Actinomycetota > Actinomycetes > Pseudonocardiales > Pseudonocardiaceae > Amycolatopsis > Amycolatopsis sp. CFH S0740. Next base: position 123,207 of record NZ_SDLS01000015.1, read on the forward strand.
AATTCCCACGCCGGGCGCGGTGATGTCCGGCTTCACGGCCTGGTCGCCCTGCCGCGGGCCCATGCTGGAGAACGGGGCCAGCTCGTCCTTGCGGTCCACCGCGCCGACGGTCAGCGCGGAATCCGCGGTGCCGGGCGTGCCGATGGTCGACGCGCCTTCCTGTCCGTCGTTGCCCGCGGCGACCACGAACAGCGCGCCAGTGCGGGCGGTGAGTTCGTTGAGGCCGACGCTGAGGTCGTCGGTGCCGTCGGTCGCGCCGCCGCCGAGGCTCATGTTGATCACCTTGGCGCCGGAGTTCGCGGCCCACTCCATCCCTTGCAGGACTTCGGAAGACGAGGCCGTGCCGTCGTCGCCGAGCACCTTGCCGACGTACAGTTTCGCGCCGGGTGCCGCGCCCTTGCGCGTGCCGCCCGCGGCCGCGCCGGTGCCCGCGATGGTCGCCGCGACGTGCGTGCCGTGGCCGAACCGGTCGACGACGTCCGGGCTGGTCGAGAAGTTGGCCGACTTGGCGACCTTGCCCGCGAGGTCCGGGTGGTTGGGGTCGTAGCCGGTGTCGAGCACGGCGACCGCGACGCCGGATCCGTCGAATCCGGCCGCCCACGCCTCCGGCGCCCCGATCTGCGGGACACTGCGGTCGAGCGACGCGTGCACCTTGCGGTCCAGCGTAATCCGTTCCACCGCACCGGAAGCCGCGTGCGGACCGGTGAAGGACTTCCAGAACTCCCCGGCGCGCTTCTTGTCTTCCCGCATCGCACGGCCGTTCACGCTGGGCAGTTCGGCGCCCTGCGTGGTGGCGGCGAGCGCCGGCGCGGCAGCGATCGAGACGCCCTTCGCGTAGTGCGCGATCATCGGCACCGTCGGGCTCGACTCGTCGGCGTACCCCTGCGCGATCAGGTCGGTGACGTTGAACAGGGCTTTGTCGAGGCGCTTGTCCGCGACGAGCGATACCGCGTCGGCCGGGATGACCTGCAGTTTTCCGTCCACTTCGGACTGCGTGAAGCGGATGTTCTCCCGCCCCTTGCCCGGCCGGACCGTCGCGATCTGCCTGCCGCCTTGGACGCTTTCGACTTGCACGACGTCACCGGTGAGCAAGGTGACCGTGTGCCGTTCACCGGGACCAGGCGCCGGTGAACCGCTCGCGGGCTCGGCCGCCGCGGGCGCCGCGTGGCCGAGTGCCGCGACCAGTGCGCCCGTGCAGCCGAGAGTGATGGCTCGTGATCTCCACGTCATCGCACAAGATTCGGGGCGAGCCGGGGTTCACGTCACTACCTCGCGGTGTCGCCGTTGCGACATGTCGCAACTGGGACAGCGCCTGGTTAGCCAGCCACCGTCGCGTAATACGCCATTAGGCGGTCAGCCAGTTCGTCCGGACGGCTCAGCAGCGCGAGATGGGAGCCGGCCATCTCGTCCGCGTCCACTCCCAGCCGCTCGCGCGCGACCCGACGCAGCAGATCCGCGGCGAAGAACCGGTCGTCGCGGAACAGCAAGACCTTCGTCGGCACGTCCGGCAGCCGCTCGCCCGGCCACGGAACGCTGTACTCGGCGCTGTTCTGATCCCGTCCGCGCCGCTCGTTTTCCTCCGCCAGCTCGGCCGGGACGTCTGCCATGAACTGCTCGGTGACGCTCAACCCCTCGGTCGATTCGAAGCCGACGTTGCCCCACCACTCCCCCGGAGCTTCGCCCGGCGCGGGCACCATCCCGGCGACGAACACGAGAAGCCGCGCGCCGACCCGCTCCGCCACAAGCGGCGCGGTGAACCCGCCGTAGGAATGGCCGACCACGACGACGTCCTGCGCGTCGCCGATCGCCGAGACGACGGTGTCGGTGAACTCGGTCAGCGTCGCTTGCGGGTTCTCGATGGGCAGGTCCGGTGCCACGACCTCGTGGCCGGACGCCTCGAGCCGCGCGGCGACCAGGTGCCAGTCCCAGCCGCTGCCGCCGCCCCCGTGGATCAGTGCGAAGGTCGCCATAGGGCCCAGCTTGTCACGCTGGGCAGCGCTTCAGCATGTCCTGCAGCGCGTTCTTCTCCATGTCGGTGATCGTCAGCCCGTAGTAGTGCTTCACCGTGACCCAGTCGGTCGCGTAGGTGCACCAGAACGACACCAGCGGCGGCTTCCACTCGTCCGGAGCCTTGTCGCTCTTCTGCCGGTTCACGCTCGCCGTCACCGCGAACAGCTGCGGCCGGGTGAGGTCGTTCGCGAACTGCTCGCGCTTCTCCTGCGTCCAGTCGCGCGCGCCGCTCACCCAGGCCTGGCCGAGCGGGACCATGTGGTCGATGTCGAGCTGGGTCGCCTTGGTCCAGGTCTGGCCGTCGTACACGCTGAGCCAGGTGCCCGACGTCGGCTTGCAGTCGCTGCCCGCCTTGACGTCCTTGCCCGCGCGCTTGAGGACGGCCTCGCGGGTGTCGCAGTTGTCGCCCTGGCTGTCCCAGTGCTTGAACTTGTCGCGCGAATAGCCGGTCATGGTGCCGCGCGCGCCGATCTTCAGCTCGGACAGCTGCTTCGTCGCGTCCGCGGCGGACGCGGGCGCCGCCTCGGACTGGGTGTTGCCGACTTCTCGCTGGCCGTACCAAAACCCGACGACAGCGATGAGCAGCACGACCGCGAGCAGCACGGTGCGCTTGGTGGGGAACGGCCGGGCCATGGTGCGCGGGATCCTCTCGGGCGGGGACTTCGGGGAGCCGGAGTATGCCTGTCGCCGGGCCGGTAATCGCGCAGACACTCTCGGCAGCGCTCGAGCCGTGGCAAGGACCACGTCGGGCCAGTTGTTGCCGGTCAACGAAAAAGCCCAGATCAGCGGGGGTGGATAACGCTCGCGAAGGTGTCACGCGGGCGCGTCGCGAAACGATTGACTTGAGTGGGGAGCCGGAAAGGAGCGGGTGCGAGATGCCCGGGCGGCTGCGGAAGTGGAACACACGAGTCGATGACTACCTGCGCCGGAAGGCGGCGGAGGGCGGCAACGTCGTAGCGATGACGCGGGTCGCTGCTGACCTGCGCGAACGCGGCGATGCGGCGGAAGCCGAGGAGTGGTACCGGCGGGCCGCGAACGGCGGCGACCGGATCGCCATGACCGCGCTGGCCCATCTGCTCGCCGAACGCGGCGCCGACGAAGAAGCCGCCCGCTGGTACCACGAAGCCGCGCAGGCCGGCGAACCGCACGGGATGGTCGGATACGCCCGCACCTGCGAAAACCAGGGTCGTCTCGGCGACGCCGAGCACTGGTACGCCGCCGCGTTCCAAGCCGGCGCGACGGAGGCGGCCGGACTGCTGGGCCACCTGCTGGTCCAAGACGGCCGGTACTCCGACGCCGAGGGCTGGTGCCGCGCGGCCGCCGAGGACGGCGACGCGACCGCGATGCTGGACCTCGGCGCTGTCCTGCGAGAACTCGGCGCACTCGAGGAAATGGCGCACTGGTGGCGAGCCGCGGCGGACGCGGGCGACCTCTCCGCGACCTGCTTGCTGGGCCGGGAAGCGGAACGCGCCAACCGGGAGGGCGACGCCGAGCGATGGTTCCGGCGCGGCGCGAAAGGCGGGCACGTCGAGGCGAAGGTGCGGCTGGGGCTGCTGCTGCACCGCCGGGGCGACCTCGAAGAAGCGGAGACCTGGTACCTCGAAGCCGCCGAGGCGGGCGACGCGGCGGCGATGACCAACCTCGGCGTCCTCGCCCGCAATCGCCGCGACGACGGCGAGGCCGCGGCCTGGTACCGCAAGGCCGCCGAGCACGGCAGCATCCCCGCGCTCACCAACCTTGGCCATCTCGCCGAGGCCCGCAGCGACCTGGCACAGGCCGAACGCTGCTTCCGGGTCGCCGCGGAAACCGGCGACGTCCAGGGCATGCTGAGCCTGACCCGGATGCTGCGCGCCCGCGGCGCGACCGCCGAGGCCGACCATTGGCAGGCCCTCGCCGCCGACCGTCCACAGTAGACGCTTTCTCGGGGTCGATCTCCGGGAACTTCCCCGATGTTCCCCGGCGCCGGCGCGGCTAGCGTCGATCGGGTGTTCCGACGCGTGCTTCTCGCCATCCTCGCCGGTATCGCGGTGTTCCTGGTGCCGTGGACCGTCTACCTCGGGCTGACCCTGCCCGAGCACTTCGACACGAGCCAGTGGCGGGTCGCTTGGGTCGGCTTCGACATCGTCCTGCTGTTGTGTTTCGCCGCCTCCGTGCTGCTCGGGATGCGCCGCAGCCGCGCCTCGGTGCCGATGCTGGCCGCGACCGCCGCGCTGCTGTGCTGCGACGCCTGGTTCGACGTCGTTCTCGACTGGGGCGGCCCCGACCAGTGGGCCAGCATCGGCACCGCGTTGCTGGCGGAGGTGCCGATCGCGGTGTTCCTGATGCTGCGCGCGCGTGCTCTGCTCGCCGGGAACGCGCGACCGCGCCCACTGACCATGCGCGACATCGCCGTGCACACGAACCCGAACTACCAGCGGTTGCTCCGGCTGCTCCCCGCCACCTCGGCCGAACTGCGCGCGCAAATCCCGTCGATCGACGTCCCGGCCGCGCTGCTGACCCTCACCCACGCCGGATACACGCGCCGCGCCCGCGATGGCCGCTGGCGCTCCGTCCCGCAGAGCACGAACGAAGCCAGGCCGGAGGACTTCCCCGAGGAGGACCGGCCGAAGCTGGCCGCCTACCTGGACGCGAAGTACGACCGCGAGGTGCGCCTGATGGCTTGGGCCGCCGAACGCCGCGACACCTTCGACGGCTGGACCGCCGGGAGCCGCGCCGGCATCCGGCTGAGCCACAAGGACTTGAAGGAGTTCGAGGCGGAGTACCTGGAACTGGTGCACCGCTACGCCGCGCGCAAACCCGGTCCGTCCGACGAGGCGCGTGATCTGGCCGTGCGGTTCTACGCTTTCCCGGAGCCGAAACCCGCTGAGCTGGCGTAGGTTGCGAAGCATGATCCATCACGTGCAGGTCGCCTGCCCAGCGGGCGCGGAGGACGACGAACGCGCGTTCTACACCGGTGTGCTCGGCTGGCCGGAACTGCCGAAACCGCCGCTGCTGGCGGCACGCGGCGGCTGCTGGTTCCAGGTGCCCGGCGTCGGCGGGCCGGACGGCGAACTGCACGTCGGCGTCGAGGCGGACTTCCGTCCGGCGCTCAAGGCGCACCCGGCGTTCGTGGTCGACGTGGATACGGTCGCCGCCGCGATCGAAGCCTCCGGCCGGTCCGTGACGTGGGCCGATCCCGCGGAAATCCCCGGCAGGCGGCGGTTCCACACCTTCGATGCGGTCGGCAACCGGCTGGAGTTCCTCGAGGGCTGAGCCGCTTACAGTGGGAGGATGAGCCAGGAGGCGGAAGAAGCCGAGCAGCGGATCACGCGACGATTGCGCGAACTTCGCCTGGAACGCGGCCTCACCTTGGACAAGGTCGCCGCCGCCGCGGACCTCACGCCGGGCTACCTGTCCCGGGTCGAGAGCGGCCAGCGGGTGCCCAGCCTCGGCACGCTGGTGGTTCTCGCGCGGGCGCTGGACGTCAGCGTCGCCGATCTCGTCGCCGCTGAAGAACGCCGCTCGCCGATCGTCAAGCGCGAGGACGCCGTCACGTACGGCACTCGCGGCGCTTCCATGACCCACCTGTCCCCGCCGTCGTCCGCTCTTGAGGCGACGCTTGTGACGCTGCGGGGCAAGTCCGTCCCGCCTCGTCCGACCCAGCACCGCGGCGAAGAGTGGCTGCACGTCGTCAGCGGTCAGCTCGAACTGACCCTGGCCGGCGAAACCCATCTCCTGACCGCCGGTGACTCCGCGCAGTTCCCGGGCAGCACCGACCACACCCTGCGCGGCGCGCCGGACGCGGAAGTCCTTGTCGTGATCGCTTGACTCCCGTTGTGCCTCCGAGGCACCCTAGTTGCCATACAGGCAACATTGGGAGATGCTGATGACCGACGCCCCGGTAGCCGAACTCGACCTCGACACCCTGCCCGAACGCCTGGATTCCGTTGCCGCCGAACGCGCGCACCGCAAACGCCAGCTCGCCGTCGCCTTCCGGTTGTTCGCCCGGTACGGCTTCGACGAGGGCATCGCCGGGCACCTCACCGCACGCGACCCCGAGTTCCCGAACCGGTTCTGGGTCAACCCGTACGCGGTGCACTTCTCCCGGATCAAGGTCAGCGACCTGCTTCTCCTTGACGAGAACGGAAAAGTGGTCGAGGGAACGCGGCGCACGAACAAAGCCGCCTTCGCCATCCACTCGACCATCCACGAAGCCCGCGAGGACGTCGTCGCCGTCGCGCACGCGCACACGATCCACGGGCGCGCCTGGTCGGCGTTGAATCGTCCGCTGGATCCGATTGTCCAGGAATCCTGTGCGTTCTACGAAAACCACGTGCTTTTCGACGAGTACAAAGGACTGGTCCTGGAACGCGACGAGGGCGTGCGCATCGCCGCCCGGCTCGGCTCGAAACGCGCGGCGATCCTTCGCCACCACGGATTGCTGACCGTCGGCCGAAGCGTCGGCGAGGCGGCGTGGTGGTTCATCACGATGGAACGCGCCTGCCAGATGCAACTCCTCGCCGAAGCCGCCGGTACGCCTCGCGTGATGACCGCCGACGAAGCCACCCTCGCCGCCCGGCAATTCGGCAGCGCGAACCTGGCGCGCAACAATTTCCGCCTGCTGGAGGACCTGATCGTCGAGGAGGAACCCGACGTGCTGGACTGACGAGGCTCAGTCGCCGACCGCGTCCCGCCCGCGCTTCACGATCAGCGGATCCGGTTCCCCGACGATATTTTCGTCCTTGCCCTCATACTCGAAGCGGGACAGGAAGTAGCGCATCGCGTTGATCCGCGCGCGTTTCTTGTCGTTGCTCTTGATCGTGATCCACGGCGCGAGATCGTTGTCCGTGCGGAGGAACATCGCCTCCTTGGCCGCGGTGTAGTAGTCCCATTTGTCGAGCGACCGCAGGTCCATCGGGGACAGTTTCCACTGCCGCACCGGGTCGACCTGCCGGATGATGAACCGGGTGCGCTGTTCGGCCCGAGTCACCGAAAACCAGAACTTCGTGACCGTGATCCCGCTCTCCACCAGCATTTCCTCGAACAGCGGCACCTGGCGCATGAACTGCTCGTACTGATCGGGCGAGCAAAACCCCATCACCTGCTCGACCCCGGCCCGGTTGTACCAGGACCGATCGAACAACACCATCTCGCCCGCGGTCGGCAAATGCTGAACGTAGCGCTGGAAGTACCACTGATGCGCTTCCCGGTCACTGGGTTTGGCGAGCGCGACGGTACGAGCGTGGCGCGGGTTGAGGTGCTCCATGAACCGCTTGATGGTGCCGCCCTTGCCCGCGGCGTCGCGCCCCTCGAAGAGAATGACGTGCCGGCCGCCGGTCTCGCTGATCGAGTTCTGCAGCTTGAGCACAAGGACGGCCACCGGGTTGCGACGCTGACCTTCGCTCCGCACCGACCGGTCGGCCTCCTCCAAGGCGACAACGTCGGTCCGTGGTTCACTCGGCAGGCAGCAGCGGCGACTCGCTCCGCGTTGCCGTTCGCGGCCGGCCGGACAGGTTTGATCCGTTGGTCTCGCGCAAGGCGAACGTGCACAGCAGCGAGAGCACTGCGGTGCCGACCATGTACCACGCCACGGCCATGACGCCGCCGGTGCGGTCCAGTAGCCAGGTGGCGATGATCGGCGCGAGCGCGCTGCTCGCCAGCGTGCCGAGGGTGTAGCCGAACGAGATGCCCGAATACCGGATCTTCGTCTCGAAGACCTCGGCGTAGAAGGCGGCGAGTGGACCGAACGCGGCCGAGAAACCGGTGCAGATCAACAGGTAACCGACGGTGGCGAGCAGGAACGAACCGGTGCCGAGCAGCCAGAACCAGGGAAACGCCAGCAGACCCATCGCCACCGTCCCCGCGGCGAAGACCGGCTTGCGGCCGATGCGGTCGGAAAGAGCGCCGAAGAGCGGCAGGGTGACGAAGGTGAGGGCCATCGCCGCCAGCACGATCCACAGCATCGAGTTCCGGCTGAAACCGACCTGCTGGGCACCGTAGCTAAGGCCGAACACCGTGGTCAGATAGAACGTGACCCCGATCGAGAGGTAGGCACCGCCGGTCAGCAGGACCTGTTTCGGATACTGCCGAACCACGACCGCGATCGGCAGCTTGACCACGTTTTCCTTGTCCTTCAGGCGGTCGAAGGTCGGGCTTTCGCCGAGCTTAAGCCGCACGACCAGTCCGGCGAGGACGAATACGCCGCCGATCAGGAACGGCACCCGCCAGCCCCAGGACAGGAAGCTCTCGGGCGACATCGCACCGAAGGCGAGGAACACCGCGTTGCCGAGCATGAGCCCCGCCGGCACCCCCATTTGCACCCAGCTCCCGTAGTAGCCGCGGCGGTGGGACGGCGCGTGTTCGACCGTCATCAGCACCGCGCCGCCGTACTCACCGCCGAGCGAGAGGCCCTGGACGAACCGCAGCGTGACGAGGGTGATCGGGGCGGCCACCCCGATCGTCCCGTAGCTGGGCAACACGCCGACGGCGAAGGTCGTGGTCCCCATGATGCTCAGGGTCAGCACCAGCATGGACTTGCGGCCGATCCGGTCGCCGAAGTGTCCGAACAGGACTCCGCCGATCGGCCGCGCGACGAATGCCGCGGAGAACGTCGCGAACGACAACAACGTGCCGACCACGGCGTCGAACTGAGGAAAAAACATTTTGTTGAAGACGAGTCCGGCCGCAGTGCCGTAGATGAAGAAATCATACCATTCCACGGTGGTACCGACAGCGCTGGCAAATCCTGCTTTTCCGCTGCGCGAGATCAGGGACATCGGTGTTCCTTTTCGACGGAGGGTTTCCGAAAGCGTCTTCGCGGCGGGTGCCCGGTGGCACCTCCACCTGGAGAGGTCAAAAGGCGCCGGGAAAAGTCGCACAGGTCGTCAGTGCCGCGGCGGGCGCGGGACCGGAATGGATCCAGAGGCCGGTCTGACGGAACCACGCACAGGCGGCGGCGTCCGGCTGCGCGCCAATGGCGAGCACGCGGCGCAACGACGAGTTCCGCAGGCCACGCACACCCGTTGCCGCGAGCTCCGCATAGGACGCCCCAGGAGCGGACATCGTGGTTACCGAAAACCGCTCCACCAGGTCGCGGACCCGGATGGGGGCACCACCGGTTTCGTCGACCAGGATCGCCGCCCCCGCCGACCACGGCTCGATCAAGCCGAGCAGGACGCCGGTGGCCGTATGCCGTGGAGCCAGACTCAAGTGCAGGTCGTCGTGGTTCCGATCCAGCCACGCCAGGCCGAGTTCGTCCGCCAGCCGCCCGAGATCGGCGTTGCTGTAGGTCTCGTCGCCGGTCAGCAGAACCGGGCCGGCCGCGGGTTCCGGTTCGCGGTCCGGCTCCGCCAGGAACATCATGGCCCCGTAGTTCAGCGCTTCGGCGTGCGGCAGGCCGCCAACGCAGACCACGTGCCGCACCCCGCCGGCCCGCCGCAGCGCCAGCGCGGGTTCGAGGCGTGCCTCGTCGACCACCACCACCGCCGCTCCGGCGCATCGCAACCGGTCGCCGTCCGGCTCGCCGCCCGGCATCGGCGCGAACGGAACTCCGGCCCGGATCGTCCCGGCAGCGACCTCCCACCATTCGGGCACCGGCGGCAGCAGTACCGCGACCGACTCGCCCCTCGCGAGTCCGAGGTCGCCCAGCAGGGAGGCGAACCGGGCGGCACTGCCGGCAAAATGAGAGTACGGCAGCATGCGATGGTGCCCGGCCCGATCCACCCAGACCATCGCCGGCCTGCTCCCGTGTTTTCCCCAGTAATCCAGGAACGCACCCAAGACGAAACACCTCACCGAATTCATGACAGTACGGCGACTCGCGAAAATCGCCGGGAAAACGGAACTGGCCGGCCGGGAAACGCGAACCGGCTAGAGCAGCTTGAGCTCGTGCGCCTTGGCGATGGCCTCGACCCGGTTCCGCGCATTCAGTTTCTGCATCGCGGTCTGCAGGTACGTCTTCACGGTATTCCGGGCGAGTGCGAGCTGATCGGCGATCTCCGGATTGCTGTGTCCCATCGCGGCGAGTCGGAGCACCTCGTACTCGCGCCTGGTGAGGCCGACCCGGAACAGCAGTTCCGGGGTCGCGGAGGCGTGCCGGCCGGCCAGCCGGGGATCGACGACCCGGACCCCGCGGGCCACCCGCCGCACCGCCGTGGCGAAGTCTCCGCCGGTGATGTCCTTGACCAGGCAGCCGTCCGCGCCCGCCTCGATCAGCACTTCGATCGCGCCGTGGTCGGCGAACGCGGTGAACAGCAGGATCCGCACGCGCGGGGCGACCCGCCGCAACCGGGTGACCAGCTCGGGCGCCGGCATGTCCGGCAGGCGCAGGTCCAGCAGGACCACGTCGGCGGCGACCTCCTGCGCGACCTTGATCGCTTCGTGCCCCGTGCTCGCGCCGCCCACCACGGTGATCGCCGGATCCTCGGCGGCGAGCAGTTCGACCCCGCCGCGGACCACCGGGTGGTCGTCCACCACGAGCACCCGGACGTCGGTGTGCTCACACATCGCCGGTCCCCTCGGCCCCGCAGGGCACCCAGGCCCGCACCGTCGTGCCGCCGTCTTCGTTGCCGACAACCGACACGCCGCCGCCCACCCGTTCCATCCGGCGCACGGACAACGGCAGGCCGAGGTGGCCAGCCTTGGCCAGGTCACCGGTGGCCCAGCCGTGCCCGTCATCGGCGACCACGACGGTGAGCCGCCCGCCCGCCACCACGACGCTCACGACCACGGTGGAAGCCTGGGCGTGCTTTTCGACGTTGACCAGCGCCTCGCGCACGACGCTGGTCAGCGCCTCGGTCCGCCCCGGTGCCAGCTCCGGGATCTCCGCGAGCGCCACGAACGAGGCCGTCAGGCCGGTCCGCTCCTCGAAGGCTTCGCAGTCCTCCTGGACGGCCACCGCGAGCCGGCGCGCCGGCGGCTGTTCGTTGAGCCGGGCCAGCGAGCTGCGCAGCAGCGCGCTCACCGACGTGACCTGCCGTTCCACCTCGTCGAGCCGGTCCCGGATCCGGTCTAGGTCGTTCATCGCCCGCAGGGTGCGGAGCTCGGCGCCGATGCGGAAGAGCACCGGGCTGACCGAGTCGTGCAGGTCGGCCGCCATCCGCCGCCGCTCGGCGTCCAGCGCAACGCCCGTCTGCAGCTTCGCCCGCTCGGAACTGACCAGGGTCATCGAAGCGGCGGCCGCCACCTCCTCCACCCGCGCGATGACCTGGTCGCCGAAGGACGCCTGGTCGCGGATGCCGACGTACACGGCACCGAGCACTTCCCCGTCATAGATCATGGGGACGGCCAGCATGGCACCGAGACCCTCCCGCGCGACCAGCTCGTCGAAGTCGTGGGTGATCGCGTCCGACGTGCGGTAGTCGCGCACCCAGACCGGCCGCCGTTCGGCGATGCTCTTGCCGCCCAGCCCGACGCCCTCGGGCACGACGAGCCGGTGCAGGGCGGTGCTCATCGTGCCCTGCCAGCTCCGGTGCACCAGCCTGCGCCCCGGCTCGAGCCTGCCGACCAGGGACATGTCGAACTCCCCGAGCGCCCGGATGCGCCGAGCCACCGACTTCATCGCGAGCGAGCCGTCCGACAGGACCAGCAACTCGGGATGCCGCGAGGCGAGTTGCTCCAGGAGAGCTTCCACGGCGGTTTCCGGCGCATCCGTCATCGCGATCTCTCCTGGTCCACGTGTGATCATGATAACCGGGGTTACTGTGCCGATCATTACTAATCCGACCACAGCCACGGCCGAATGGCTTTCGTAGCAACGGTTACGTGCCGCGGTCGGGGTCGGCCTACTTCTGGTCGGATTAGTAGCTACAGCTCTGCCGGTTCGAGCACGCCCCGCAGCGCCAGCAGGCTCTCTAGCAGGAAGTAGTCGCCCCAGACCAGCTCCGCGTCGGTAGCGACCCCGCGGCGAGGGTCGAAACAGCCGCCGGTCAGCATGCCCGGCCGGCGGTGGTCCTCCGCGCCGGTGGGCGTGACGAGCGCGGTCAGGGTGTCCACCATCGCCGCGGCGTGTTCCCGGTACCACGGGCGGTCCGGTAGAACCGCGGCCAGCTTGAGCAGTGCGGCCGCGGCGATGGCGGTGGCGGAGGTGTCCCGCGGCTCGTCCGGTCCGGCACTGAAATCCCAGGGGGCGACGCGGTCGGCGGGCAGCCGGTCGAGCCACCAGTCCGCGGCCGTCGTCGCCGGCCCGGTGAACTCGGGACCCACCCAGCGGGCGGCCTGGGCGAAGCCGAGCATCGCCCAGGCCTGGGCGCGGGCCCAGGTGCTGTCGTCGGAGCGTCCCTTGTGGGTGTAGCGCCGCAGCAGGGTGCCGTCCCATTGGTCGAACGCGGCGGACTGGCACACGGAGCCGTCGTCGCGCAGGCAGTACTCGACGTGACGCCGCGCGTGCGCGCGGGCCATGTCCGCCAGCTCCGGCCGGTCCGTCTCCCGCGCGGCCCAGGCGAGCAGCGCGACCGTGCCGGGCACGGCGTCGATGTTCGCGGCACCGGCCCCGACCGCGTCGGACTCTTCGGCCTGGCTGCCGAGCGGGATCAGCCCCGCGTCGTGGTTGAAGCTCGACGCGAGCCCCCGCGCACCGGCGAGCGCCGCCGCGCGCGCGGGTTCGCTCTTCCCGGTCAGGTGTGCCACCCCGGCGCCGTAGAAGAACAGGAACCCGCGGAACGCCGTGTCCGAGCTCGCCCGGGCGGTGAGCCGCTCGGCGACGTCGTCGGCCAGCCGCGCGTACCGCCGCGCACCGGAGTCGGCGGCCGCCAGCGCGAGCAGGCCGCCCCAGAAGCCGCCGGTCCAGAAGCCGTCCGCACTGCGGGTCCACTCGCCCGTGTCCGTGTCGGCGTAGTTCGGGAAGCCCGGCGCCACGTCGGCCGCGGTCCCGTCGATCCGCAGCAGCATCCGCTGCGAGGCCTCCTCCCACCGCCCGCTCACGACCCGTCTCCGCTCACCAGCACCGGCTTGAGCGTCCGGCCCGCGCGCATGTCCGCCAGCGCCTCGTTGGCCCGTTCCAGCGGATAGGCCGTGACCAGCCGCTCCAGGTCGAAGCGCGCGGCGAGATCGGGCAGCGACAGCACGTAGTCCAGGTGGTTGCGAGGCGAGAACGCCCAGCTGCCGAGCACCCGCAACTGCTTGCGGGTGATGTGGTGCGGGTTGAGCATCGTCGGCCCGTGGTCGGTGTACTGGCCGACCACCAGGTACGTGCCGCCGCGCCGGGTCATGTCCATGCCCTCGGCGACCGCGGCCGGCACCCCGGTCGCCTCGATCACGAGGTCCGCGCCACGTCCGTCCGGCGTCTCCGCCAGCACCTTCGCGAGCCGGGCCTCCTGGTCGGTCTCGGTGAAGATGTCGAGGTGGACGTCGCCGACGCCGATCTCCCGCGCGACTTCGAGCCGGTTGGCCGGCCCGCCGACGATGATCACCTTGCTCGCGCCGGCGACGGCGGCGAACATGGCCGCCGCCATGCCGACCGGCCCGCTGCCCTGGACCACCACGACATCGCCTTCGCGGGGCTTGGCGATGTCCAGCACCCCGTGCACGACGGTCGGGCCCGCGCAACCGAGCGCGATCACCTGCTGCGGCCGGATGCCCTCGGGCAGCTTGACGATGGTGGAGCCGGGCTGCAGGTAGATCTGCTCCGCCCAGCCGCCGGACAGGTGCGGGGGCTCGGCGCAGCTCTGGTTGATGCCGTAGACCTTGCGGGTCTCGCACAGCGACGGCTCGCCCGAGGTCGTGCAGTGGAAGCAGGTGCCGCACGGGATGTTCGACGCCCAGGACACCAGGTCGCCTTCGCGCAGGGGCGCGCCGGTGGCGTCGGCCGACACCCCTTCGCCCAGCTCGCGGACCCGGCCGACCGCTTCGTGGCCGAGCACGACCGGCAGCGGGATCGCCATCCGGCCCTGCTGGAGGTGCATGTCGGTGCCGCAGACACCGGCGTGGGTGACGTCGGCCACCACCGCGCCCGGTCCGGGCCGCACCCCGGGGAACCGGGTGATCGCCAGGTCGGCACCGAACTCCTTCAGCACCATGGCCTTGCGCTCGTTCATCGGGATTCTCCTCGGTGGGTTCGTTCGATCGTCCTCATCGGACGGCCCCGCTCGCGCGCAGACCCGCGAGCTCGTCGTCGGTGAAGCCGAACTCGCGCAACACCGGTTCGGTGTGCTCGCCGACGTCGGCGACGCCCTGCCGGGTCGTGGCCGGGGTCCGGGACAGCTTGACCGGGTTGCCGAGGATGCGGGTCGTGCGCCGCCCGCCGACCTCGACCTGGGTGATCGTGCCGTTTTCGAGCACCTGCGGGTGCGCCAGCGCCTCCTCGAGCGTCAGCAGCGGCGCGGAGAGCAGGTCGGCGGCGTCGAACCGCGCGATCGCCTCGTCCGTGGTGAGCGCGCGGACGGCGTCGCGCAGGGACTCGTTGGCCTGGTCCTTGTTGCGGGCCTGCAGTTCGGCGGTGGCGAACTCGGGGCGGCGGCTGAGGTCCGCCACCTCGAGCGCCTTGCACACCAGGTGCAGCGCGTTCTCCCGGAACAGCCCGAGCACGGTGACCATGCCGTCGCTGGTCTCGAAGATGCCGCTGTACCAGTCGGTGACCCAGTTCGTCTCACGGCCGTACATCAGCAGCGACGCGCTTTCCAGCGTCTGCAGCGCCAGGGCCGTGTCGAGCAGGTTGACGCTCACGTGCTGGCCGCGGCCGGACCGTTCACGCTCCAGCAGGGCGGCGAGGATCCCTTGCGCCAGCGCCATTCCCGACGCGTAGTCGACCACGGGAACCGGCAGGATGTGCGCCGTCAGGTTCGGGTCGCCCACGGTGCGGGCCATGCCGCTCAGCGACTGGGCGAGCATGTCCTGCCCCGCCTTGTGCGCGTACGGCCCGCTCTCGCCGAAGCCGGAAGCCGAAGCGTAGACCAGTCGGGGGTAGCGCTCGGCCAGGTCTTCGTAGGTCAGGCCGAGCCGGCGCACCGCGGCCGGCCGGTAGCTGTGCACCAGCACGTCGGCCTGCGCCAGCAGCCGGTGCAGCGCGTCCATGCCCTCGCGCGTCTTGAGATTGAGCGAGACGCTGCGCTTGTTCCGGTTCACCGCGACGAAGTAGGAGCAGGGGTCCCCCGCCTCACCGGCCGCGCGGTCCAGCGACCGCATCATGTCGCCGCCGATCCCGCGCTCGACCTTGATCACGTCGGCGCCGAAGTCGCCGAGCACCTGCGCCGCGAGCGGACCCTGCATGATCTCGCCGAGGTCGAGGACGCGGATTCCGTCGAGTACCCGGTTCACGACCGCACCTGCCCGGCGTAGACGTCCTTCGCGATGACCAGCCGCTGGATCTGGTTGGTGCCCTCGTAGATCTGGGTGATCTTCACGTCGCGCATCATGCGTTCCACCGGATAGTCGCGGATGAACCCGTAGCCGCCGTGCAGCTGCAGGGCGTCCGTGGTCACCGACATCGCGTTGTCACTGCAGAGGAGCTTCGCCATGGAGACCCGGGACCGCGCGCGCGGGTCGCCCGCGGTGATGAGCGCGACCGCGTCGTGGAGCAGCGCCCGGGCGGACTCGATCTTCACCGCCATGTCGGCGACCATCCCCCGCAGCAGCTGGAACCGGGACAACGGCTGCCCGAACTGACGACGGTCGCCCGTGTAGGCGACAGCTGCGTCGAAGGCGCCCTGAGCGATTCCGAGTGCCTGTGCGGCGATCAGGGCCCGGCTGACGTTGAGCTCGCCGTTGATGTAGCGGTAGCCCTGCGTCGGATCGGCGACGACCCGCCGACCGGGGATCCGGCAGTCCTCCAGGATGACATCGGTGGTCGGGCTGCCTCGCATGCCCATCTTCTTCTCGTGCGGGCCGAAGGAGATCCCGGCGTCGTCCTTGTGGACCATGAAGACGCCGAAGTCCTTCTCCCCGGTCCGGGCGAGCACGGCGTACCAGTCGGCCCACGGGGCGTTGGTGATGAACCGCTTCTGTCCGTTGAGGACCCAGTCGTCACCGTCCCGGGTCGCGGCCGTCTTGATCCCGGACAGGTCGGAGCCGACGGTCGGTTCGGTCATGCACCAGGCGGCGCCGGCCTCGCCACCGGCGACCCTCGGCACCACTTCGGCACGCAGCTCGTCGGAGCCGTGACTGACCACTGTGGACGTTCCCGCCCAGTTGACCAGCAGCACCAGCGCGGAGCTGGCACAGGCCGCCGCCACCTCCTCCACGGCGATCACCTGGGAGAGCAGATCAGCGCCGGAACCGCCCAGCTTCTCGTCGTAGGGCAGGCCCGGCAGGTCCGCGGCGCGCAGTGCGGCCCAGGCCTCCTCGGGGAACCGCTCCTTGTCGTCGACGTCCGCCGCGTGGGGCGCGATCTTGTCCGCCGCCAGCCGGCGCACGCTCGCCCGGAAGTCCTCGTACTCGGTGTTCATGTTCTTCCTGTTCCTCAAGGCTTTTCGAAGTACCGGTTCACATCGGTGGCCAGCGCAGGCCCGTGACGGCGCTGCCGTCGCGGGCGCCCGCCGCCTTGCCCGCTTCCTCGGCAGAGAGGCCGAACCGGGCGAGCACCCGCTCGGTCGCGTCGGCGGTGTCGGTCGGCCCGGGCACCGCGGCGGTCCGGGAGAACACCGGCACCGCCGGCACGGACTGCGGGCTGAATCCCTCGTAACGCTCGGCGATCTGGGGGAACCCGGCCAGCTCGTGGGGTTCGAGAACCGGCGTGACGCACGCGTCGACGTCGGCGAAGAACTTCGTCCACTCCGCCATCGGGCGCTGCCGGAAGGCGTCGCTCAGCCGTGTCTCGATCTCGGCGAAGTTCGCCGGGTCGAAGTGGTCGGGCACCGCACCGAGGTCGAGTGCCTGCCAGAGGTTGGCGAAGAACGCGTTCTCCAGCGCGCCGACCGCCACGTACCGGCCGTCGGCGCACTCGTAGCAGCGATAGGCCGGCAGTGACCCGGCGAGTACGCCCTCACCGCGCCGTGGCAGCGAACCCCGGCCCCAGTCGGTGAAGTTCATCCCCATCACGGACAGCACGCCGTCGACCATGGCGGCGTCGAGGTACTGCCCGCGGCCGGAGCGCTCCCGTTCGTAGAGCGCGCCGACGATGCCGAACGCGGCGAGCAGGCCGCCGGCGGCGAAGTCGGCGACCAGGTTCAGCGGGGGCACCGGTGGGCTCCCGGCCGGCCCGAAGGTGCCCAGCGCACCGCCGATCGCGAGGTAGTTGAGGTCGTGCCCGGCGCGCTGCGAGAGCGGGCCGGTCTGGCCGTAGCCGGTGACACTGCAGTAGACCAGGCGCGGGTTGAGCGCGCTGAGCTCCGCGTACCCCGCGCCGAGGCGGTCGGCCACCCCGGGCCGGAAGCCCTCCATGACCACATCGGACTCGGCGACCAGCCGGTGCAGGGCGGCGCGGCCCTCGGTGGTCTTCAGGTCGAGCGTGACGAATTCCTTGCCCCGGGACAGCGCCGGCACCGGCAGGCCGGACCGGCCGCCGCCGATCGCGATCACCTCGGCGCCGAGATCGGCCAGCAGCATGCTGCCGTACGGGCCCGGTGCCAGCCTGGTCATGTCGAGCACCCGGATTCCGGCGAGCGGTCCTGCCGCCCGGCCGGTCATCGGACATCCCCGGTGGGCCGGGAAAGAACTGCGGATTGAAGCAAAACCGTCCTCCTCAGCGAGGTCGCGGGTCGCCGCGATGGATCGATGCTCACCCGGAGCGCCACGAGGCCGGTACCTCCAGCTGGAGGTACCGGTTCCGGTGGGCCGCCGGTGATCGTGAGGAGCCACGGATTCCCGTGCAGCAAGCAACTTCCGGCCATTCGGCGAACAAGAGGAGCGATGATGCCTGCCCCCGCGACTGCGGACACCAGCTGCCAGGAGTACGAGCAAGTGTTGACAGCGGCCCAGGAGGCCGCTCCGGTGCTCGCGGCGATGCCCCTGACCGAGCGCGCCGGCCTGTTGCGCGCCGTCGCCGGTGCGCTGCGCGCGCATGCGGACGAGCTGGTGCCGCTGGCCGACGCGGACAGCTCGCTCGGCGTGCCGCGGCTCGCCGGCGAGGTCGAACGGACCGCCGGGCAGCTGGAGATGTTCGCCGACGCCGTCGAGGAGGGCTCGTGGCTGGAGGCGATCATCGACCGCGCCAATGCGAGCGGCGACCCGGACCTGCGGCGGATGCTGATCCCACTCGGCCCGGTCGCGGTGTTCGGCGCGAGCAACTTCCCGTTCGCCTTCGGGCTGGCCGGAGGCGACACCGCCTCGGCGCTGGCCGCCGGGTGCCCGGTGGTCGCGAAGGCACATCCCGCCCAGCCGCGGCTGTCGGACGCCTACGCCCGGGTGGTCGTCGACGCGTTGCGCGCCGCCGGCGCACCCGAGGCCACGTTCGCCGTGGTTCACGGGACGGAGAACGGACGTAAGCTGGTGACCGACGCCCGGATCGCCGCCGTCGCCTTCACTGGCTCCACGCCGGGCGGACGAGCACTGGCCGATCTGGCTGCGGCCCGGCCCGCCCCCATTCCGTTCTACGGGGAACTGGGCAGCCTCAACCCGGTGTTCGTCACCTGCGAAGCCGCCCGGGTCCGTGGCAAGGAGATCGCCGGCGGCTTCGTGGCGTCGATGTCGCTGGGCGCCGGCCAGTTCTGCACCAAGCCGGGCGTGTTGTTCGTGCCGGCGGGCTACGGACTGGAAGACCTGGTCGCCGCCGAGGCGGCCACGGCGCCGATGCGGTTGCTGCACGAGGGCATCGGCACCGCGTTCCGAGCCGAGGCCGCGCGGCTCGCCGCCCACCCGGCGGTCCGGCCGCTGAGCGTCCCCGAGCAGGACGCCACCGACGAGTCGGTCGTCCGGCCGGTCCTGATCGGCACCGCCGCCACCGAGCTCGCCCGGAGTGCCGAACAGTTGCTCGTCGAGTGTTTCGGACCGTTCGCGCTGGTCGTGACCTACACCGACGACGCGGAGCTGCCGGCCGCGGCGGACCTGGTGGAGGGCAACCTCACCGCCACCGTGCACGGTGAACCGAGCGGTGACCCGGTCGCGCAGGCCCTGCTGCGCGCCTTGACCGCCCGAGCCGGCCGGGTCATCTGGAATGGCTGGCCGACCGGCGTGTCGGTCGGCTGGGCGCAGCACCACGGCGGCCCGTACCCGGCGACGACGTCGGTGCACACCTCGGTCGGTGTCACCGCGATGCGCCGGTTCCTGCGCCCGGTCGCCTACCAGTCGGTGCCCGACACCTTGCTGCCGCCCGCGCTGCGTGACGCGAACGACCTCCGTATCCCGCGGCGGGTGGACGGTGCGCTCACCGCCGCACCGGTGGCTGCGCCGAGGTAGCGGCCCCTTTTCGGCGAGCACGACCGAGGCGGGATGAGGAGGCCGGCTCGGCAACCGGACCGGCCGAGGCTCGCGACGCGCGAACGCCGGGCCACTCGCCCACCGGCCATCGCGCCCGATTTCCCGGATGGCCGATGAGCATGGTTCCGCGCTCGCGGGCTCACCGGCAGCCGGCCCCGGTGGTTCCATGCCGACCTCCGCCCCGGTCTAGACCCGATTTCGCCCGCCTGCCCGCGTCGCCGCCGGTGAAGGCGCCCGGCTCGCGGACGGCGGCGCCCGAGGCACCGCCGGGCCGGGTGTCTCCGGGCCGGGTGTCTCCGCCTCGGTGGCCGACAGCGCCCGAGCGGATTCCGTTGAGGAACCCGGCTGGGGTGGCCGAATCAGCCGGGTAGCCGGAGAACGCCGTCCACCCGGCGGGGCACCGGGCTGGCGGAGTCGTCGCGCAGCTCGTCCGGCAGCGCCTGCTCAGGTGCGTCCTGCCAGGTGATCGGCCGCAGGAACCGGCGGATCGCGGTTGCTCCGACCGACGTGAAGAGGCTGTTTGTGGCCGGCCACGGCCCCCCGTGATGCTGCGCCCAGCTGACCGCGACACCCGTCGGGTAGCCGTTGAACACCAGACGTCCGGCCGTATCCCGCAGCGCGCCGATCCACTGTGGCTCGGTTTCCCGCGCGCCGAGATGCACCGACGCGGTCAGCGAGGCCGGCAGGCGGCCGATCACGGCCCTGAGTTCGTCCTCGGTGCGGTAGCGCACGACCACCGTCGCCGGGCCGAAGTACTCGGCGAATACCTGATCATGCAGGGCGCTCGCTTCGACCGAGACCAGCAGTGGGGCTACCCGGAAGCCACCTTGCCCGGCGTTGCCTTCGGCCACTGTGGACACACCTGGGGCCGCGCGCAGCCGGCCGGTGTCGGCGAGGTAGGAGGCGTGGATCCGCTCGTTGAGCAGTGGCACGACATCGGCACCCTCGAGTCCCTGCGCCGCGGCGACGACCACGGCGTCCCCGGCGTCGCCTGCCGGGATCAGGACGAGCCCCGGCTTGGTGCACAACTGGCCGGCGGACCCGGTCACCGAGGCGGCCAGCCCCGCGCCGATCTCCCCCGCTCGCTCGGCCGCGGCGGCCTCGGTGACGACCAGGGCGTTGAGGCTGGACAGCTCGCCGTAGAAGGGGATCGGGTTGTCGCGGCCGCTGATCGCATCCAGCAGCGCCCGGCCGCCGCTGAGGGAGCCGGTGAAGCCCACTGCCCGCACCGCCGGGTGGCGGACGAGGGCTTTGCCGGCCGTGAGACCGAACACGATGCCGATCGTGCCCTCGGGAGCGCCGGCTTCGGCTCCGGCGTCCCGCAGGATGTCGTGGACCAGCCGGGAGGTCGCCGGATGCGAGCCGTGGGCCTTGACCACGACCGGGTTGCCCGCGGCGAGCGCGGAAGCGGTGTCCCCGCCGGGCACGGAGAACGCGAGCGGGAAATTGCTCGCCCCGAAGACCGCCACCGGGCCGATCGGCACGAGCATTCGACGCAGATCAGGCCTCGGCCCCATCGGCGTCGAGCCGCTGTGGTCGATGGTCGCCTCGAGGTAGCTGCCCTCCTCGAGAACATCGGCGAAAAAGGCGAACTGGTAGCTCGTCCGGGTGAGCTCTGCGCCGAGCCGGGCCACGCCGAGCGCGGTCTCCCGGTCGGCGATCGCTACGACGTCGGCACGCCGGCTCTCCAAGGCGTGGCCGAACGCGCGCAGCAGCCTGGCCCGGCCGCCGCGGCCGAGCGCGTCGAGCACGGGGGCGGCGGTCTTGGCCGCGGCGACGGTCCGCTCGACGGCGGCGTCGTCGCTCGGCGGTTCCCCGCCGGGCAGGGCGGCCCCGGTGCGGGGGTCTCGTCCGGTGGTCATGGTGCTCCTTGGGGGTGTCAGCGGATCGGGAGTGGGGCGAGGGCGGGCAGGTGTCGGCGCCGACGACACCGAGCGGGGATGTGCGGGCCGCGGCTCCGGCTCAGGTGGTGGTCCAGCCACCGTCGACGAGCAGGATCTGGCCGGTGACGTAGTCCGACGCCGGGGCGGCGAGGAACACGAAGGTGCCGGCCAGGTCCGCGGGCGTGGCGAACTGCCCGAGCGGGATCCGGGCCCGGAGCCGTTCGGTGCGGTCGGCATCGCCGTAGATCCACGGAGAGGCCATGTCCGTGGCGACGTAGCCGGGCGCTACCACGTTCGCCCTGATCCCGTACGCACCGGCCTCGCTGGCGAGGCTGATCGTGTACTGCGCGACCGCGCCCTTGGTGGTCGCGTACCCCGTCCGCCGTTCCAGGCCGCGGACCGAACCCAGCGAGCCGACGTTGATGATCTTGCCGTAGCCGCGCTCGATCAGCTGCGGAAGCAGGGCCTGGGTGACCTCCACGGTGCCCCGCACGTTCACCCGCCACAGGGTGTCCAGCTCGGCCACGGTGAGCTCGGTGATCGCGGACCGCACCATCACCCCGGCGGCGTTGACCACCACCGTGACTGGCCCGGCGGCGGTCGCCGCGGCGCGGATCCGTTCGCCGATGTCGTCCGCCGTGATGTCGGCGAGCAGGGTGTCCACCGCGGCGCCCGCCTCGGCCAGCTCGGCCGCCGTCGAGGCCAGCTCCGCCTCGAGCCGGTCGACCAGCAGCAGTCCGGCCCCGTGCTGGGCGAGTGCCCGGGCCGCCGCCTTCCCGATTCCGCGCGCGCCACCGGTCACGACGGCGACGTTGCCCTCCAGGGAAAACAGGCTCTCAGACAACGCCTGCCTCCCGCAGCTCGGCGATCTTCTCGGCCGAATAGCCGAGCTCGCTCAGCACCGCATCGGTGTGCTCGCCCAGTTCTGGTGGCGGCGTGCGCAGTTCCGGTTCGCCGGAGCTGAACCGCACGGGATGCTTGAGCATCTTCACCTTGCCCGCCCGGGGATGCTCGAACTCCAGCACCGGATCCAGGTGCGTCACCACCGGATCGGCGAAGACGGCGTCGTAGTCGTTGACGGGTGCGCACCAGATCCCGTGCTCGCGGAACAACGCGAGCAATTCCTTCGCCGAGCGGTCGAGCAACAGCGGGCCGAGCGCACGCCGGATCTGTTCGCGCCGGCTGAACTTCACCGCCGGGTCCAGGAACTCCTGCAGTTCGGCCGGATCGCCGAGTGCCGCGCTGATCTTGGCGACCGGGCTGAGCGACAGCGCGATGAACTCGTCGGCCGTCTCGTACACCCCGTAGGGCGCCTCGTGGAAACTGGAGCCGAGCGGCTCCGCCGGCCGCTCCACGAGGCCACCGTTGAGGTGGTACACCACGGGCTCCAGCTGCAGGTCGAGCGCCGCCTGCACCATCGTCGCCTCCACCCGCTGGCCCTGGCCGGTGCGCTGCCGGTGGTGCAGCGCGGCGAGGATGCCCATCGCCAGCAGCGCCGCGGCATGCTGGTCGACGACCGCCGCGCCCGCCGGGGTCGGCGGGTCCCCGGCCCGGCCGGTCGCCGCGGCCAGCCCGGTCATCGCCTGCAGGAGCAGGTCCTGCCCGGGCAGGTCGCGGTAAGGGCTGTCGGAGCCGTAGCCGGACCCGCAGGCGTAGATCAGGTCAGGGCGCAGCTCCGACAGCTTTTCGTAACCGACGCCGAGGCGGTCGAGCACGCCCGGCCGGAAGTTGTCCACCACGACATCGGCGCTCGCCGCGAGCCGGAGCGCGGCGCGCTGCCCCTCCGGCGACTTCAGGTCGATCGTCACGCTCCGCACGTTTCGATGCGACAGCAGGAAGAAAGCGCTTACCCCCTCGACGTAGGTGTTGCCGCCGGACCAGGACCGCTCGTACGCGCCGCGCCCGGGTTGCTCCACCTTGACCACGTCCGCGCCGAGGTCGCCGAGGTACTGCACGCTCGCCGGGCCCAGCAGGAACTGGGTGAACGCGACGATCTTGACGTCACGCAGGATCTGCAGGGGTTTCATGATTTCTCCTTCAGGAAGCCGCGCACGGCCTGCTGCGCGCGCTCGGTCGCGAAAAGCGGGCCGCCGAGACGCCGCTCGGCGGCCAGCCCCGCGTCGACGCCTTCGGTCACGCTCGTCCGGACCGCGGCCTTGATGGCACGGGTGGTGGCGCCCGGCGCGGCGGCGATCGACGCCGCCAGCCCGGCCACCGTCTCGCGCAGCCGGCCCGCCGGAACCACCTGGTCCACGAGCCCGTACGCCAGCGCCTGACCGGCGGTGATCCGCTCGGTGGACAGCAACAGCAGCTGCGCCCTGGCGGCACCGACGAGGTGCGGCAGCCGCGCGGTGCCACCACCACAGGGCACCAGCCCGAGCCCCGCCTCCGGAAAGCCCAGGTGCGCTTGTTCGTCGGCCACCCGGATGTCGCAGGTCAACGCGAGTTCCAGGCCGCCGCCGAGGGTGTGGCCGTGCACGACGGCGATGGTCGGCTGCGGAAGGTCGGCGAGCGCGGCGAACCAGCCGTGTTCGAGATCGGCGCGTTCGAAGCCGCCCGCCTCGTCCGAGGGGAACTCCCGGACGTCGGAACCGGCCGAGAAGGCCCGGCCCCCCGCCCCCCGCACCACGACCACCCGGCACGCCTCGTCCCCCGCCAGCCGGCGGGCCTGCGCCGCGAGCTCGGCGCGGACGGCGAGCGTGAGCAGGTTGAGCGGCGGGTTGTCCACCACCAGCTCGGCCACGCCGTTGTCCAGTCCGCAGTGGACAGTCACTTCCCGCCGGCCTTCGGCAGCAGGTGCCGGGCGATGATCACCCGCTGGATCTGGTTGGTGCCCTCGTAGATCTGGGTGAGCTTCGCGTCCCGGTAGATCCGCTCCACCACGGCGTCTTTGGTGTAGCCGTAACCACCATGGATCTGCACGGCGTTGGTCGCGACCCGGACCGCGACGTCGGAGGCGAACAGTTTCGCCTGGGACGCCTGCAGGGCGAACGGCGCGCCCGCGTCCTTGAGCTGGGCTGCCCGGCGGACGAGCAGCCGCGCCGCGTCGATGTCGACGCAGGCGTCGGCAAGCATGAACTGCACCGCCTGGAAGTCGCCGATGCGCTGGGAGAAAGCCTCCCGCTCCCGCGCGTACTCCAGGCAGGCGTCGTGCGCTCCCGCGGCGAGGCCGAGGGCGAGCGAGGCGATCACGATGCGGCCGTTGTTGAACGAGCCCAGCGAGTTGCCCAGCCCGCGGCCGGGCTCCCCGAGCACGTGCTCGTCGGAGACGAGCGTGTCCTGCAGCGTGATCCCGGCGGTGGCCAGGCCGCGCATGCCCATCAGCTGTTCCTTGTGGTCGGCCAGGAAGCCCTTGGCTGGGTCGCCGTCGGGGCTCTTGGGCACGAGGAACGTGGTGAGTCCCTTGCTGCCCGCGGCCGGGTCGGTGCGGGCCAGCACGACGGCCAGCTCGCCCACCGCGCCGGCGGTCATGAACGCCTTGGTGCCGTTGAGCTTCCACCCCGACTCGGTGCGCTTCGCGGTGGTCTTGACGCTGGCGACGTCGGAGCCGGCGCCGGGCTCGGTGACCGCGATCAGGCAGATCAGCTCGCCGGCGGCGATCCGGGGCACGTAGGTGCGGATCTGCTCGGGCGTGCCGCGTTTGACGATCAGCTCGGACTGCAGCTTCGCCAGCAGGCAGGCGTTGGCGACCGTGCCGGAGACCCTGGCGAGCTCCTCCAGGGTGATCGACATGCTCAGCTCGTCGGCTCCGCTGCCGCCGTGCTCCTCGGGCACGTTGAGCCCGAGGAAGCCCAGTTCGCCCATCCGCCGGTACAGATCGTGCGGGAACTCGTCCTCGCGGTCGATCTCGAACGCCCGCGGCGCGACTTCGGATTCGGCGAACTTGCGCACGGTCTGCCGCAGCAGCTCGTGTTCCTCGCTCAGGTCACCGAGGGGGATGGACGTGGTGGTGGAAGTCATGGTTCAGACCCTCCGCAGGATGTGGGTGGCGACCGCGACCACGTCGCCATGCTGGTTCTTCGCGGTCACCTGGGACCTGATCTCACCGCGTTCGTCGTCGCGTTCGGCGACGGTGTAGGTCACCGTCACGGTGTCGCCGATGAACACGGGCTTGACGAACCGGACCCGGTCGTAGCCGTAGGACACGGCGGGTTCGTTGCCCGCTTCCTCGATGAGTTTCGTCGAACAGGTCGACATGTAGGAGACGATGAGCACGCCGTGCGCGATCCGGTGCCCGTACCGGGTCGCGCTCATGTACTCCTCGTTCACGTGGTTCGGGCCGAGGTCCCCGCTCACACCGGCGAAAAGGTAGATGTCGCTCTCGCCGACGGTCTTCGTGAAGGTGGTCGTGCGGCCGATCGCGAAGGCGCCTTCGGCGAGTTCGGACGAGATGGGAACCAGGTGGGTGGCGGTGGTGCCGTCAGTCATGGTGAGCCTCCGTTTTCGTTGCGGTGGAAGGGACTCCTGCCAGGTCGCCGCGCTTGACGTGCCCGCGCCACAGCGGTGCCAGCGCCAGTGCGGTGACCACGAGGAAGCCGGCCAGCAGGAAGAAGCCGAGGTTGTAGGAGCCGGAGCTGTCCACCAGCGCGCCGACCAGTGCCGGGCCGAAGGCCGAGGCGATGTAGGAGACGCCGTTGGCGATGCCGGTGCCCAGGCCGGTGGTGCCGCGCGGGGTGAGCTCCTGGATGACCGACCACATCGGTGCCAGGGTGAAGCCGAGGAAGCCGACCGCCGCGGAGATGAACACCACCGACATGCCGACCGTCCCGGTGGCCACGCCGAGATAGGACAGCAGCGCGCCGAGGACGTAGCCGCCGGACCACAGCAGCACCCGGCCGCGGGGCATCCGGTCGCCGATCATCCCGCCGACCAGGTTCAGCACGGCGGCGGTCAGCCAGGGAATCACGGCGAAGGTGCCGGACGAGGTGAAGCCCAGGTGGCGTTCGTGCTCCAGGTAGGACGGCACGAACGTGCTGATGCCCCAGAACCCGAGACCGTATCCCATGTAGGAGAACACACAGATCCAGTACCGGTAGTTCGAGAACAGCCTGCGCAGGCTGGCCCTGATCGGCTCGGGGTCGGACGGCTTCGCCTGACCGTCCCGGATGTGGCGCAGTTCCGCCGGGGACACCCCGGCCATCTCCTCCGGGCGGTTGGCGGTCCACCGCCACATCATCGGCAGGGCGACGAAAACGCCCACTGCCGCCAGCACGAAGAAGCTCTCCCGCCAGCCGAACACGTTGACGATCCACACGATGACCGGGAAGGAGACGGCGGGCGCCAGGAACAGGCCGCCCAGCCAGGCCGAGTTCGCCCGGGCGCGTTCCCGGTCCGGGAACCATTCGGCGACGATCATGTTGCAGGACGGGGTCATGATGGACTCGCCGAGCCCGAGCACGACGCGCAGGACGAGCATCACGACGAAGTTCGAGACCAGGCCCATCGCGCACATCAGGACGGTCCAGGCGATGATCGACCAGATCACCCCGCGCCGGCCGCCGATCTTGTCGCCGAGCGGCCCGGTGAAGAAGTTGCACAGGCCGTAGGGGAACAGGAACCCGGTGATCAGCAGGCCCTGGGCGAATTTGTTGCCGGTGATGCCGAGAGTGTCGGTGAACTCCTTGTTGGCGATGAGGACCGACACGTTGGTCCGGTCGAAGTAGGCGACGAAGAACGCGAAGGAGATCGCGATGGCCACCCGGTAGCGGCGGTTGGACATGGCTGTCTGCAAGGACATGAGGGCGTGCTCCTTCCACACTGAAGGGCAGTGTCGGTGTGGATCGGGGGTCGGAGGTGACGGAAACGGTCCGAAATGGACCGGTCAGCGGCGGGCGGTGCTGTGCCGCCGCAGGAGTTCGTGCGGGAACGTGATGCGCTGGCCTGCCGGGAGCGGGTCCGAGCCGAGGATCATCTCCGCGGCATTGCGGCCGAATTCGTACTGGGAGAAGCTGACGCTGGTCAGCGCCGGGTGCACCATCCGGGCCACCGGGATGTCGTCGCAGCCGATGACGGCGACGTCGTCGGGCACCCGGACGCCGGCCGACGCCAGCGCGTGCATCGCGCCGATGGCGGCGTAGTCGTTGAACGCGATGACGCCGTCGAACGAGCCGGCGGCGAGCGCCTTGGCGGTGAGCTCTTCGCCGGCCGACTCGGTGAAATCGCCATAGAAGACGAGATCCGGGCCGGTGTCGAGGCCCAGTTCCGCGACCGCCTGCCGGTAGCCCGCGAGCCGCCGCTGGGTGACCAGCCAGTTGGGCTGCCCGGCGAGGCACAGGATGCGGCGGCACGAGATCTCCGCCAGGTGGTGCACGGCGCCGGAGATGGCGGCCGAGTCGTCCACGGTGATCGACGGGAAGGGCAGCTGGTGCGGCCCGATCGTGACCACCCTGGTCGAGCTCCAGTCGAAGCCCTCGAGGTGGGTGTCGTCGTCGATCCCGCCGCCGGCGAACACGATGCCGTCGACCCGCTTGTCCAGCAGCAGGTTCACGCAGGCTTCCTCGCGGGCGGGCACGCGATCGGTGTTGGTCAGGATGACCACGCAGCCCGCGGCCTGTGCGACGTCCTCGACCCCGCGGGCCACCTGGTGGAAGTAGGCGTCGGAGATGTCCGGCACGATCAGGCCGATGCTCTGCGTCGTGCCCTTGCGCAGGGCCCGCGCCAGGGAGTTCGGCCGGTAGCGGAGCTGGCGCGCGGCGGCGAACACCCGGTCCTGCGTCTCCTGCGGGATCGCCGACGCCTGGCCGCTGAGCACCCGGGAGACGGTGGTCACCGAGACTCCGGCCAGCTCGGCGACCGCCTTGGCGGTGCCCGGTCGAGCGCCTCCGGTCATCGTGCGCCCGTCGGCAGCAGCCCGGCCTCGGCGAGCGCCTGCCGCAGTTGCCCGCGTTCGGCCTCGCTCACCCGCTCCAGCGGCGGACGCACCGCAGGGGTGAGCTCGTGCCCGAGCATGATCAGGTGCTCCTTCATCCTGGCGTACATGTTCGCCATCGGCGCCCGGTAGACCACCCTGGTGAGCGCCTGGATGCGGGCGTACTGCCGCTCGGCCTCGGCGAGGTCGTGCGCCCGGACCCCGGCCAGCAGGCGGACCTGCAGGTCGGCGATCACGCTACCGTGCCCGGACAGGATACCGTCCGCGCCCGATGCCAGCGCTGGTAGCAGGTTCGTGCTGAAGCTGGTGAGCAGCGAGAGCGGCCGGTCCAGCCCCTGCAGCACGCGGCGGGTCTCCTCGTGCTTGCGCAGGTCGAGGCTCCACTCCTTCACCGCGACGACCTGCTCGAGCGAGCAGAGGCGCGCCAAGGTGTCCAGGTCGTAGTGCATCCCCGTGAACTCGGGATAGGAGAACAGCACGAGCGGCAAACCGGTCGCGGCGGCGAGCTCGGCCACGTGCCGGTAGGCCATCTCCTGGCTGCCGCCCAGCGCCAGCGCCGGCAGCGGGAAGACGAGCAGCGCGTCCGCGCCCTCGTCTTTCGCGTCCCGGGCGTACTCGACCGCCTGGATATGGTTGTCCGCGTGGACGCCGGAAATCAGTGGCACTTTTCCGTTGATTGTCTCCGCGGCGAGCGCGACGGCTTTTTGCCGTTCCGCCCGGTCCAGACTGCTCACTTCGGCGGCGTGCCCGTTGCAGGTGATGGCCACGACGCCGTCGACGCCGGCCAGGTGCCGCACGTGCCTGCGGTAGGCCTCGACGTCGATCGAGAGGTCGTCGTCGAGGGGGAGGATGTTGGCCGGAATTACTCCGTTGAGGTCCACTGACTCTCTCCGCAATCGGTTGCGCAATGGATTGCGTGGACCATACCCTGACGAACACCGAAGTTGTCAAGAGGCAGTTCGACCTTCGCTCGACGATCGCCGAGCGGGTTGACTCGGCCGTAGCGGTTGCCTAGCCTTTGATCATCACTACCGAATTGCGTTCACCATTGCTGAACGAATCTGATCACGGTCGCCCTTTTCCCGGAAAGCGAAATCCGTCGCCTCGTCGACCTCGCTTCAGCCACAGGAGAGTCATGGACAGTCACATCACCGGCGATTTCCTGCCGACCACGGAAGAAATCGAAGAAATGGGCAGGCGGGTGACCGGCGCGGTGCTCGGCGGTGGCGCCGACCGGGCCGCGCACTACGCCGAGCACGGCCGCTGGGTCTACCGCCCCATCGACGAGGCCAGCCGGTGGGTCGGCACGGACTACGACCACGGCAACTGGACGACCGGGTTCTGGGCGGGGGCGATGCTGCACCTCGCCCAGCTCGGCTGCGCCGACGACGGCCTCGTCGAGCGGGCACGAACGCTGTCGGCCAAGCTGGACTGCCGGGTGGACGACCACGGCACGCACGACATCGGGTTCATCTTCTGGCCGAGCGCGGCGCTGGTCGCCCGGCTGTTCGGCGATCCGACGGCGGCGTCCTCGGCGTTGCGCGCGGCCGAGGTCCTGGCGGAGCGCCAGGTACCCGGTTCGGGTCACCTGCAGGCGTTCGGCGCGGTCGGCGAGGACCGGTCCCGGCCCACCAGCACGATCGACACGATGATGAACCTACCGCTGCTGTGGTGGGCGCACCACCACACCGGGGCACCGGAATGGGCCGAGATCGCCCGCGCGCACGCCGATCGGACCGCCCGGAGCCTGCTGCGCCCGGACGGCTCCACCTACCACCTGGCAAGGATCGGCGACGACGGCGAGGCGTTCTGGCAGGGCACGTTCCAAGGAGCGGCCGACGACTCCTGCTGGACCCGCGGTCAGGCGTGGGGAATCGCCGGCTACCTCACCATGGCCTGCGAAACCGGTTCGGCGGAGTACGGCCGGATCGCGGCGCGGCTGCTCGACTTCTACTGCGGAAGCCACGACATCGACGCGCTGACCCCGTACGACCTGGTCGTGGACACCGGCATCCGGGACTCGTCGGCCGCCGCGATCGTCTGCTACGGCCTCGCTCTCACGTTGCGGAAGGACCCGGACCTGGCTCGTCTGGTGGGGGCGGAAGACCGGCTGACCCGCATCTTGCGCGCGCTACGGCGCGACGCGCTCTTCCAGGACGAGGTCGGCGTGCTCGCCCACGCCTGCTATTCGGCGCCCCACCGGCTCGGGATGGACGGACCCCTGCCGTACGGCGACTACTACTACCTCGCCGCGCTGGCACTGGTGCGCGGGGTCGCCGACCTCGTCCCGGACCGGGCGGTCAATCCCGGCTGAGGTTGCCCGCGCCTCGTACCACCGGGGTGCGCAGCGTGCCCACTTCGCCGATCTCGATCTCGACCACATCGCCTTCGGCCAGGCCGAGATCGAGCTCGGGCACGATCGAGGTGCCGGTGGACAGCACCGCCCCATCCGGGTGGACGTTGTCCCGCAAGAGGTACTCGACCAGCTCGGCCGGCTTGCGGTTCATCTCGGCGGTGTTCGCGTGTCCGCTGAACACTTCCCGCCCGTCGCGCAGGATCCGCATGCTCAGGTCCAGCTTCAGCGGGTCGTCGATCTCCCAGGCCGGCCGCACGCCGGCCGACACCGCGCAGGAGCCCTGGTAGATCTTCGCCTGCGGCAGGTACAGCGGGTTCTCGCCCTCGATGCTGCGCGAGCTGACGTCGTCGACCACCAGGTAGCCCGCGATTTCGCCGCGGCTCGTCAGCAGCAGCCCGAGTTCGGGCTCCGGCACGTTGTTGGGCGAGTCGACCCGGATGACGATCGGCTGGCCCTCGGTGACCACCCGCCAGGCCATGGACTTGAAGAACAGTTCGGGCCGTGGGGCGTGGTAGACGCGGGCATAGATGTCCTCGTCCGCGCTTTCCTCGCGGCGGGCCTCCTCCGACCGGCGATAGGTCACACCGGCCGCCCACACCTCCATTCGCCCGTCGAGGGGCGGCAGCAGCCGCGCACCGGACGCGGGCACGGCCGGGGCGCCGGCGGCCGCGGCGACCAGCTCCCGGATTTCCGCCAGCGGCCGGCCGAGCAGCTCGCTCATGCTGCCCACGGGGAGGGCGCGCAGGTGCGCACCTTCGTCGTCCAGCACCCCGACGCGGTTGTCCGCCGGCCGCTCGAGCTCGGCGAATCGGACAAGATGGGTCACGCTTTTCCCCTTACGCTTCAACAACTTCGTCGTTCAGTGATACTGAATGCCGTTCAGTATCAGTCAGACACTACGGGCCCACGAGCAGCCCGTCAACGCGGGGGCGCGGGTCAGCGGGGCCGGGCACCCACCGGGCGCGGCGGGAGCTGGAGCGGCGGCACGAGGTACTGCGCCGCGAGAGCGTGCAACCGCTCCACGTAGCCCGCGAGGGTATCGGGACCGGTTTCCCCGGCGAGCGTGGAGACCGAGATCGCGCAGCACGGAACTCCGTTGAGCAGCACCGGAACCGCGACGCAGGCGATCCCAGGCTCGTTTTCCTCGAGGTCGAGCGCATAGCCGCGAGCCCGCGCCTGCTCCAGCGCGTCATGCAGGTGGGTCCAGCTGAGTCCGGGCAGAGGACCTGCCTTTGTGCCCCCCAGCTGGGCTCGCAACGCCCCAGTGTTCCATTCGTCGCAGGCGAGCACCGCGCGGCCGAGCGCAGTGCTCGCCGCAGGGTTGCGACCGCCGATCTTCGAGCCCACCATCACCGACCGGTCGGCATCGACCTTCTCCAGGTAGATGATGTCCGCGCCGTCCAGGATGCCGACGTGGCACACTTGGCGGATCTCCTCGGACAACCGCCTGATCAAGGGCAGCAGGCTGGCGCGGAAACTCAGCTTCTCCTCGTAGGACGCGGCGACCCGCAACGTCTCGCCGCCGAGCCGGTATCGGCCGCTTTCCCGGTCCTGCGCGACGAAACCGCGGTGCCGCAACGCGGACAGGGTAAGGTGAGCCCCGCTCTTGGGACTGCCGAGTGCCTGCGCTATGTCCACAAGGGACAGACCGTCCGGTCCCTTCTCCCCGAGCAGCTGCAGTACGGCGAGCGCCTTGTCCACGCTGCGCACCGGTGATTCCGCCACATCCAGTCCTTCCAGTTGTACTGAATGGCATTCAGCATAGCTGGACGCGGCCCCGCGGTTCAGTCCGTGGACAGCAACACAGGCAGGGGTCTCGTCTTCACAAGTGAAAACGAGGCCCCTGACCTGGATATACTGTCTCGACCAGACAGTGCGCCCGAAGGGATTCGAACCCCTGACCTTCTGATCCGTAGTCAGATGCTCTATCCAGCTGAGCTACGGGCGCGTGTTCAGTTGTTAACCTAGCACCTGCCGAAACAGGCACCAGCGGAGGCTCCGGGATTTGAACCCGGGAGGGGGGGTTACCCCCAACCGCATTAGCAGTGCGGCGCCATAGACCAGACTAGGCGAAGCCTCCTGGGTCCTAACGACCACTGCTCAGATAGGTTACACACCCCTCCAGCCCCTCCGGAAGGCACCCCCCTCAACGCTGCAGCACCCGCCGCAACCAGGGAGAACGGCCGCCGAGGCCCTCGGCTTCGAAGGTGGCGATGCCGACGCGCGGGAGGGATCCGACGCCGGGGTAGACGAGATACCGCGGGACCCACCGGGGCTGGAACTTGGCGTTGAACCGGTAGAGGCTTTCGATCTGGATCCAGCGCGAGAAGAAGTGCAGGACTTTCGCCGAAAGGC
The DNA here is from genome assembly GCF_004522315.1 of Amycolatopsis sp. CFH S0740. Taxonomy (NCBI): domain Bacteria; kingdom Bacillati; phylum Actinomycetota; class Actinomycetes; order Pseudonocardiales; family Pseudonocardiaceae; genus Amycolatopsis; species Amycolatopsis sp. CFH S0740. The sequence goes on from NZ_SDLS01000015.1 coordinate 155,944, forward strand.
GCGCGACCGGGCCGGCGCCGATGCGTTGGCCCTGTTCCATCAGGGCGCGGAAGGCGGCGAAGTTCAGCGACACGTGGTCGATGTCGTGCTCGCGGGAGTACAGCAGCAGCTCCGAGATCATCAGCTCGTTCACGCCGTTGTCGACGGTGCGGTCCCGGCGCATCACGTCCAGCGACAGTCCTCGCTCGCCCCACGGCACGAACTGCAGCACGCCTCGGACGCGTCCGCCCTGTTCCGCGGTGACGATCACCGAACCCGGGTCGCCCATGCGGCCCAGCGCCATCGAGAACCCGCGTTCGGTTTCGGTGCCGCGCCAGGTGGCGGCCAGGTGCACCAGCTCGGGCAGCTCGCCGGGACGCAGGTCTTCGGCTCGGCGCACCAGGACCTTGTAGCCGGCCCGCTTCGTCCGCGACGCCGCCTGCCGCACGCCGCGCATCACTCGGCCTTCCAGCGTGAACGTCTGGGTGTCGACGACCGCCTCGTCGCCGATTTCCAGTACCTCCAGGCCGAACCGGGCCCACACCGTCGCGCCGAGTTCGGACGCGCCCATCGCGGCGGGCACCCAGGCGTTGCGCTGGCAGATGTCCAGGTACTCCTCGATCGCGCCGGGCCAGGCCTCGTGGTCGCCGAGCGGGTCGGCCGAGGTCAGCGCGACGCCGGCGATCACGCGGAACGTGACGGCGGCCTTGCCGGTCTTGGAGAAGACCGCGAACTTGTCGCGGCGCAGCGCGAAGTAGCCGAGCGAATCCCGCTCCCCGTGCTGCTTCAGCAACTCGTGCAGCCGCGCGAGTTCGTCGTCGGACAGCTCCGGCGCGGGTTCGGCCGAGCGCAGCAGGAAGTACGCCGACACCAGCACGCCGGTGATGCTGAAGATCAGCCCGATCGACGCGGACAGGTCCTCGAACCACATCTCGTGGAACACCGCGGGCCCGCTGACGCCGGTGAGCGCGAGCGCGGACTGGGACAGCCGGTCGGCGAAGCTCAGCGGGTCGAGCATCCGGGCGGGCGCGACCGACAGCAGCGCGAAGTTGAGCACGAACCCGGCCAGCACCAGTTGCAGCAGCACCCGCAGCGCGCGCCAGCGGCCGACGGTCGGGTCCGGGCGGGCGATGAAGTACCGCCGTGTGCCGAGAAGCCCGGCGAGCAGCACCATCGACACCACGCCGGCGCCGAAAACGTGCCGCAGCCCGAGGTGGGACAACGCCAGCAGCGCGGCGAAGCCGACCGCCAGCTGCCAAGCGCGGCGTTTGCGACGCCGGAGCCCCGCGGCGAGCATGATCAGCAACACACCGGTGACCAGTGCCACAGCGGCCGCCGCGGTGGTCGCTTCGCTCGGCAGTTCCAGCCATTTGGCGACGTGGCCGCGCACGTCGCGGCCCACCGGGACGACCGTGGACACGATCGCCAGCAGCCCGGCCAGCCTGGTCACCCACGTGATCGCGACGACCGACGTGACGCCTGCCGCCTGCCAAGTGTGCTGCGCGCGTGTCCCCGTCACCACGCGTGCAACACGCACGGCCCTGCCATGCTTCCCCCCGTTGGCGCGTTCACTCCGCGGCGAGCTCCACAAAGGGGGCCAGCGCGGCCGGGTTGGCCAGCGCGTCCGTGCTCACCGCCCTCTCCGGCGCGACTCCGGAGAGAATCCGCTTCACTGGTACTTCGCACTTCTTACCGTTCAACGTACGGGGAATCTCGGAAACGACCAGGAACCGATCGGGTACGTGTCGTGGCGACAGCGCACCGCGAATCTCTTTCCGCAGGTCAGGCTCTACCTCTTCGAGCTTCGCGCCCGGCGCGAGTACGAGAAAACACAGCAGCTGCCCGTCGTCGTTGCCCGCCGCCGACGTGTCGATGACGAGCGAGTCGGCGACCGTGGCGAACCCTTCCGCGACCCGGTAGAACTCGGCGGTGCCCATCCGGACGCCGCCGCGGTTGAGCGTCGAATCGCTGCGGCCGTAGACCACCGCCGAACCGCGGCGCGTGATCTTGACCCAATCGCCATGCCTCCAGATACCCGGGTATGTGTCGAAGTACGCCTCGCGCAGCCGGGAACCGTCCGGGTCGTTCCAGAACGAGACCGGCATGGACGGCATCGGTTCGGTGATCACCAGCTCGCCGACCTCCTCGACCACCGGCTCGCCGTGGTCGTCGAACGCCGCCGCGGCCACGCCGAGCGCGCGGCAGGACAGTTCGCCGAGCCACACCGGAACGTCCGGCGCGGCCGCGACGATCGCCGCGCACAGGTCGGTGCCGCCGGAGACCGAGCAGATCTGCACGTCCCGGCCGATCGCGTCGGCGATCCAGCGGAAACCCTCGGAGGACAACGGCGAACCGGTCGAGCCGACCACGCGCAGCGCGCTGAGGTCGTAGCGTTCGGCCGGGGCGAGGCCCGCCTTGAGGCAGCTCTGGATGAACGGCGCGGACGTGCCGAAGTAGGTGACGCGGTGCTGTTCGGCCAGATGCCACAGCGCGTTCAGGTCCGGATGGCCGGGACTGCCGTCGTACAGCACGATCGTGGCGCCGACGAGAAGCCCGGAGGCGATGAAGTTCCACATCATCCAGCCGGTGGTGGTGAACCAGAAGAACCGGTCCCCCGGCTCGAGCCCGCTCTGCAGGCCCAGCGCCTTGAAGTGTTCGACGACGATGCCGCCGTGGCCCTGCACGATCCCCTTCGGGAGCCCGGTCGTGCCCGAGGAATACAGGATCCACAACGGATGCGCGAAGTCCACCGGCTCGTACGCCAGCTCGCCGCCCGCGTGTTCGGCGAGCATCGCGTTCCAGTCGATGACGCCGTCCAGCGTCCCGTCGCCCAGGTATTTCACCAAAACGGTGGCTTCGATCGACGGAATCTGGTCGCGCAGCTGCTGAACGGTGTCCCGGATGTCGAATTTCCGTCCGTTGTAAGCATATCCGTTCACCGCGATGAGCACCTCCGGCTCGATCTGGGTGAACCGGTCGGCGATCGCGCGGATCCCGAAGTCCGGGGAACACGACGACCAGATCGCGCCGAGGCTGGCGGTGGCGAGGAAAGCGATGAGCGTCTGCGGGCAGTTCGGCGCGAGCGCGACGACGCGATCTCCTTTGCCGACACCGAAAGCACGCAACGCGGCGCGCGCGGCGGCGACGTGCGCGCGGAGGTCGCCGTAGGTGAATTGCTCGGCGAGCCCGTCCTCGCGGTGGAAAATCACCGCGAGTTCGTCGTCGGCCTTCGTGGCCCCGCCGGTGTCCGGGCTCAGCGAGTGTTCGGCGTAGTTGAGCGTGCCGCCGTCGAACCATTTCGCGTCCGGCATCGCGCCGGACAGGATTTCCCGCGGCTGTTCGTGCCAGCGCACGCCGAAGAACTCCGCCACCGCGGTCCAGAACTCCGGAACTTGCTCGACCGAGTAGCGCCACAGGTCGGCGTAATCGGCAAGGTCGACGCCGCGCTGCTCGCGCAGCCATCGGCGGAAGGCCTCGATCTTCGAGTCAGCGACCCGGTTCGGGTCGGGTCGCCAAAGCACCTCGGGAACAGCGGCGTTCTCGGTCACTCGCCGATGCTAACCCCGGCATGCGCGCAAAGTCCTTTTTCGACCGTGCCCACTCCGGACAGCAGCGCGCGGACGACGTCAAGGACGAACTCGCGGGTCAGGTCCTGGTGCCCGAACAGCGCGCGGAACACGACGGGGGCGGCGAACAGGTCCAGCAGCAGGTCGACGTCCTGGCCGGGCTGGAGATCCCCGCGCTCCTCGGCCTTGCGCAGGGAAACGACGCAGGCCTCCCGGCGCGGGGCCCAGAACGAGGTCAGGAAGTCCTCCCGCAGCTCCGGGTCGTCCGCCAGGTCAACGGCCAGCGCCGGGAGGACGCGGCCGAAGACCGGGTCCTCCAGGCCGATCCGGAGTGCGTCGAGGTGGCCGACGAGATCGCAGCAGGTGCACCCGGTGTCGATCTCCGCGATCCCGGTGCGCGCCTCCGCCAGTGCGGCGACCACCACGTGTTTCTGGCTTTTCCACCGGCGCCGGATGGCGGGTTTGGTGGTGCCCGCGCGCTGGGCGATGGCCTCCATGGTCAGCGCCGAATAGCCGGATTCCCGGACCAGTTCGCACACCGCGACCAGCACGGCGTGGTCGATCCGCTCGTCGCGTTGGCGCGCCATGAATTCTCCCGCTATCCGTTGAGCAGCACGACCTTACCGAACGATTTCCCCTGCTCCACGTGCTGGAGGGCAGCCGCGGCGCCGGCGAGCGGGAACGTTTGGTCGCGCACGGCGGCGAGCTGACCGTCTTCCACGAGCTCGAGGACGCGGTCCCACGACTTCCGGCGTTCTTCCGGCGGCACCGAGGTCAGGCTGAACGCGAACAACGTCGGCGACTTGTGGAAATCGCGCATCAGCGGCTCGAACGCTTCCGGTTCCGGGACACCCGCCGTTCCTCCACAAAGGACATAGCGACCGTTGGGGCGCAACAGTTCCAGATGCTCCCGGACCTGCGGGCCAGCCGCGGTGTCGATGATGACGTCGTAAGTCTCCTCGGGACGCTCGCGGGTGCGGTCGACGATTTTCGCGGCACCGAGAGTCCGGAGCCGTTCGCCGTACTCCGCCGAGGACGTCACTGCGGTGACCTCGGCACCGCGAGCGTGGGCGATCTGGGTCGCGAGCACGCCGATCCCGCCGCTCGCGCCGCGGACGAGCACCCGTTCGCCAGGTGCCACCCCAGCCCGATGCACCGCGCTCTCGGCGACCATCGCGTTCACGCCGAGAGCGACCGCGTCGGCCGGATCGAGGTTTTCGGGCACGGGGTACAGCTGGTCCGCGTCGGCGACGACCTGCTCGGCGTAGCCGCCGGAAAGGACCAGCGCCAGCACTCTCCGCCCGTCCCGCATCCGGCCGACGACCTCGACGCCCGGCACTGAGGTGGTGCCATTCCGCAGATTCATGATGTCGAAGTAGCCGACGCCGATGGCCTCGACCTCGACGGCGGCTTGCCCTGGGCCAGGAGCCGGGTCAGGGGTATCGGCCAGGACGAGTCGCTGCTGGGGTTCGACAAGCACCGCTTTCACAGGTGGTTCCTCTCGCGTTAACGTTTCGATCCGGATCGGAACGTTATGCGAGTGCGCAGCGACCCGTCAAGGGTGCTGCCGAAGATCAGCGGAGGTGCGCGTTGAACCAGTCGAGGGTGCGCTGCCAAGCCTCTTCCGCCGCGCTGGGATCGGCGTCGAAGCGGTGGTTGGCACCCGGATAGTGCACGACGTTCGTCGCGACTTTGGCCGACGCCGCGGCCTCGCGCAGCTGCTCCACCTCGGCCTCGCCCGCCTCGTCCCCGGCATCGCCGTACATGCCGAGCCACGGGCTGGTCACGCGTCCGGCGATTTCCAGCAGCTTCGGCAGTTCCGCCACCGCCTGGCCGCCGACGCTCACCGCCGCGCCGAACTTGCGGTGCGAGGCGACTACCAGCGCCGCCGTGCCGCCGAGGTCGAAGCCGACGACGCCGCGCAGGTCGGCCTCGACGCCGCGGTCGGTGAGCCATTCGAGCGTGCGGTCGGTGGCGTCGAGCAGGTCGCGCTGGGTGAGCTTTTCGCCGGATTCGATGTGCGGGGTGACGGTGAGCCAGCCTTCGCCGGCAAGGCTTTTGACCAGCAGCAGGACGCCGTCGGTGACCCCGTCGCCCTCGTGCAGGACCACCAGGCCGCCGCGAAGAGCGCCGTCGGGTTCGGCGAAGGTGAGGCGGAGGGTGCTGCCGTCGGTACGCTGGTGATCCACGGTGGTCGTCGACGTCATCGCCTCATGCAATCACCTCTGGGTGAACATTGGGAACCTTTCCGGATCCGCCGGGGCGAGATACGGTGACCCCGTCGTCCCGTGAAAACCGAGGAGTTCCGACGATGCCGTCCCTCGCCCCCCGCCCTGACCTCGATTCGTTGCCGAAGTACGTCCCTGGCCGGACGATCGAAGGGGCCGTCAAGCTCGCGAGCAATGAGGTGCCCGGCGGTCCGCTGCCGAGCGTCCAGGCGGCGATCACGGCTGCGGTCACCGGAGTGAACCGCTACCCGGACAACGGTTCCCAGGCTTTGCGCGAGCGGCTTTCGCGGCGGCTGGACGTGCCTGCCGAACGCCTCGCGATCGGCTGCGGTTCGGTTTCGCTGTGCCAGCAGATGATCCAGGCGCTGTGCGGTCCCGGCGACGAGGTGCTGTTCGGCTGGCGGTCGTTCGAGGCCTACCCGATCGTGGTGCAGGTGGCGCTCGCGACGGGCGTGAAGGTTCCGCTGACGCCGGAGCACGGGCTGGACCTCGACGCGATGCTGGCGCGGATCACCGACCGCACGAAGCTGGTGTTCGTCTGCAACCCCAACAACCCGACCGGCACCGTGCTGCACCGGGACGAGATCGAGCGGTTCCTCGAAGCGGTGCCGCCGCACGTGCTCGTGGTGCTGGACGAGGCGTACAAGGAATTCGTCACCGACCCCGAGGTGCCGGACGGCGTCGAGTTCACGCGGACGCACAGCAATGTGGCGGTGCTGCGCACGTTCTCGAAAGCGTACGGACTCGCCGGGCTGCGGGTCGGTTACGCGGTGGCTCCGGAGCCGATCGCGCAGGCGCTGCAGCAGGTGTACGTGGCGTTCTCGGTGAACAGCATCGCGCAGGTGGCCGCGATCGCGTCGCTCGACGCGGAGGACGAACTGCTCGCCCGGTGCCAGGAAATCATCTCCGAACGCACCCGCGTGCGGGACGCGTTGCTGGAAATGGGCTACGAGATCCCGCCGACCCAGGCGAACTTCGTGTGGTTCCCGCTCGGCGACGCCACCGCGGCCTTCGCGGAGCACATGCTGGACCGGAAGCTGATCGTGCGCCCGTTCCCCGGCGAGGGCGCGCGCGTGACGATCGGGACGCCGGAGGAGAACGACCTGTTCCTGGCCGCGGCCAAGGAATTCCGCGCTATTTGAGCACCAGCTGCACGACCGCGGCGAGCCCGATCACGACGATCACGCCGCGCAACACGGTGGGCGGCAGCTTGCGGCCGATCCTGGCCCCGAGCTGCCCGCCGATCGTGGACCCGAGCGCGAGCAGCCCGATCACCGGCCAACTCACCGGGGCGACGAACGCGTAAATCGTGCCGGCGACGATGTTCACGACCGCGGACAGCACGTTCTTGACGCCGTTGAGCCGCTGCAGCGGTTCGGACAGCAGCATGCCCATGACGGCCATCATCATCACGCCCTGCGCGGCGGTGAAGTACCCGCCGTAGATGCCGATGACGAAAAGCAGCCCGAACAGCAACGGTCCGGCGTGATGCTCGCGCCCGTTGGCCTCGCGGCGCTTCTGCACCCACTTCGACACCTTCGGCTGAACGATCACGAGCACGACGGCGAGCCCGACGAGCACCGGAACGATCTTCTCGAAGGCGTCCTTGGGCAGCGTCAGCAGGAGAATGGTGCCGCCGATGGCCCCGAAAAACGAGGCGACCGCGAACCGCACCACCTGCGGCCAGTAACCGACCAGCTCATGCCGGTAGCCATAGGCCCCGCTGATCGTCCCCGGCGCGAGCCCGACCGCGTTCGACGTCGTAGCCGTCACCGGCGGATACCCCAGCGCGACGAGCACCGGAAAGGTCACGAGCGTCCCGGAACCGACGACGGTGTTGATCGTCCCGGCCCACATCCCGGCAATGAAGATGACGACGGCATGCCACCAGGTCATAAAGCACTCACCCGCTGACCCTAAGCAGCACCCCCGACACCCGGCGACGCGATGTGTCCGGTCAGACACTTGACGGGACCGCCTCGGGGCACGGGGAGGCTCAGGGATGGGATTGGGTTCATCTCACCGGCTGCCTGCCGTGCACACACCCGACGGCATCGCTCGCAAGCCGAAACCTCCGTCGCGCCCGCACACCCGACGGCATCACCCGCGAGCCGACACACGTCCGCCAGCGCACGTCCCACTTCGCCTACCGGGCCCGCACTTCACCCGCGCCGACCGTCCGCACCAGCTTCTCCCTCCGCACCCCTCCTTCCGTCCACGTCCCCGCCTCAACCGCCGACCAGCGCCTCACCGACCAGCACCTCACCGCTCAAAAACGCAAAACTCGTTCCCCTCCGGATCCGCCATCACCCACCACGCCCGGTCCTCGCCCCGCTCCGCCACCATCCGTGCTCCGGCGGCACGCAGCTCGGCCGGATCGCCCCACACGTCGAGGTGCATCCGGTTCTTCACCGTCTTGCGCTCCGGCACCGGGTTCAGCCAGAGCAACGGACCCTCCCCGGCCGGGTCGACGATGGCGACCGGCCAGTCCGGCGGGCTCTCTCCGGGCGGGCTTCGGCGGACGTAGCCGAGCGTCGAACACCACCAGTCGGCTTGTGCCTGGTGGTCGAGTGCGTCCAGTGCCAGATCCTTGAACTTCGCGGTCATGATCCCTCCCTTTCCCGCCAACGATCGTGACACCCGCCACCGACAATTTCGCGCGGCTCGGGTCGCCAGCTGCCAGGATGGGCGGCGTGGCCCACGAATCCGAGCAGGTCTGGAGCGCCACGGTCGACCATCTGCGCACGATGATCGACTCGGGCGAGCTCCCGCCGGGCTCGCGCCTGCCCGCGGAACGCGCGCTGTGCGAGCAGCTCGGCATCAGCCGCGGGTCGTTGCGGCAGGCGTTGCGGGTCCTGGATTCGATCGGTTACGTCCAGATCCGCGCCGGGTCAGGCACCTACGTCCGCGAGCAGGGCACTGCGGAAAGCCCACTGAGCAGCTGGTTTTCCGAGCACGAACAGCTGGTGGAGAAGCTGTTCGACCTCCGCGCGACCGTCGAGCCGACCCTCGCCGAGCGGCTCGCGACGCAGCACACGCCGCGCGTCGTGCAGCGGCTCGCGGACAACGTCGCAGAGATGGAGGAGGCCGCGGCGGCTGGGGACATGCTGCGCGTCATCGCGACGGACGCCGAGTTCCATCGGGTGATCGCGGGCAACGCGGGCAATGACGACGTCGCGGACCTGCTCCGTTCGGTGCTCGCGCTGGTCGGCGAGGAACGCCGGGCTGCCCTGCGGCTTCCTGGGCAGATCCGCAAGGCCGTCGCCGAGCACCGCGCGATCCTCGACGCCATCAGCCGGTCGGACGCGGCCGCGGCGCGCGAGATCACGCTCAAACACCTGCTGGACGCGAAAACCTACGCCCACGACTACGCGTCTTCCTGAATCAGCACCCGCGCAACACGGCGCGATCAGCGCTACAGTATTCACAAGTTTATAAAAAGACTGATACCAAGGGGGTCCGGCCGTGGAGAAAGTGCACTTCACCGAGGAGAAGGCGACCAACCTGGGCACGCTGTACGGTCGCGCCCTCGACGCTCGCCGCAAAGACCCGATCCTCGGTGACACCGCGGCGGACGAAGCGGTCAAAAAGATCGACTACGACTTCAGCAAGCTCGGCGTCAACGAAAACTCCTCGGTCTCCGTCGCGATCCGGGCGCGCGCGATCGACGCGATGGCCGCCGGGTGGCTCGCCGAGCACCCGGACGCGATCGTCGTGCACCTCGGCTGCGGGATGGACACCCGCGTGTACCGGCTCGACCCGCCGCCCTCGGTCGCCTGGTTCGACGTGGACTATCCCGAGGTCGTGGACGTCCGCGGCCGGATCTACCCGGAACGCCCGGGGTACGCCATGATCGGCTCGTCGGTCACCGATTTCGGCTGGCTCGACCAGGTTCCCGGCGACCGCGAGGCGCTGATCGTGGCCGAGGGGCTCACCATGTACCTCACCGCGGAGTCCGGGACCGAACTGGTCCGCAGGCTCGTCGGCAGGTTCCCGTCCGGCCGGATCGTGGCCGATTTCTTCAGCTCGCTCGGCGTCAAGGCGCAGATGATCAACCCGGTGGTCCGCCGCTCGGGCGCGACTTTGCATTGGGGCATCGACGATCCGCACGAACTCGAGCGCTACGGCCTGCGCCTGGTGTCCTGTTTGGACGCGACCGAGTGGGCGAGCGACGAAGTCCTCGCGAAGATCCCGGCCGGGTCCCGGCTGGCCTTGCGCGCGTCGGCGCTGTTCCCGGCGATCCGGAAAATGGGCCGGATCGCCGAATGGGATTTCTGAACCCCTGACCGGAACCGCGGCAACGGCGGTTACCGGGTTTCCAGCACCCGCGCCACGAACCGGCTGATCTTCTCGTTCATCCGCTCGACGGCTTCCTCCTGCGTGAGCGTCTCCTTCGGCTGCGGCACCGCGGGCTTGAGTTCGCCGCGCAGGTACGCGCTGCACTCCAGGTCGGCGCACAAATACGTGCCGACCGTATTGCCGTCGCGGCCGGCTTTCCCGGCGAGCCGCGCGCTGAACAGCGTGATGTCGGCGAGCGGATGCGTCGTGGTGCAGAACGCGCAGATGTTGCTGCGCACCCGTGATTTCGCCGGCGGCGCGGCGCGCAGCGACAGGCCGATCAGCTCCTCGCCGTGCGGCACGACGAGGTACGCCCGGCCGGGAGCCTTCACGTCGCGCCAGCCGAGGAAGTCGCGCTTCTCCCACGGGACGTCCGCGGGCAGCGTGACGGACTTGGCTTCCCCGCGGGAACAGTTGACGAACGAGGCGCGGATCTCAGCGGGGTCGAGCGGTTGCATACGGCCACGCTAACCATCGCTCCGCCGCGGCGGCGACAGCTTTTTTCGCTCCCGGCCCCGCCACCCCATACGATCTGCGGGTGCGCACGATGATCGCGGGGAGGTTCCGGCTGGTTCTGCGCACCAGTCTGGGCTTCGCCGCGCTCGGCGTCGGATCGAGTGTCGCCGGTGCCGGAGTCGTCGCATTGCTGCTGCTCCTGCAGGGGTTGCCGGAGGACGTCGACGACCGCGGCTGGGTGCTCGGCGTCACCGCGGCCGGGGTGGTCGCGCTCGCCCTGATCGTCGGCACGCTCTGGACCGCCTACCTGCAGCGCCGCACCGTGGTGTGGTTCACGATCGGCCGCCCGCCGACCGCGGACGAGGCGAAACGCGCGCTGCGGCTGCCGTTCGACATGGCTGTGGTGAGCGGCACGCTCTGGCTGATCGGCGCGCTCGCGCTGGGCATTCTCGCCGGCGTTCTCGGTTCGCTCGGCGACGCGGCGGGCATCGCGCTCACCATCGGGCTCGGCGGGCTGACCACGGTCGGGCTCACCTACCTGGCCGCGGAATGGGTCGCGCGGCCGGTGATGACGATGGCGCTCGACGTGCTGCCGCCGCGCGGTTCGCTGCCGGTCACAGTGCTGACCCGGCTGGTCGTCACGTGGGTGCTGGCGAGCGGCGTGCCGCTGATCGGCGTGCTGCTCGTGACCACGCCGCCCGATCTCGGCCGCAACGGAAACCCGACGGCGAGCCTGATCGTGCTGTCCGTGACCGGCCTGACGACCGGCGCGATCGGCACCGCGCTCCTGTCCCGCGCCGTCGCCGCGCCGCTGCACCGGCTGCGGATCGCGCTGGACGGCATCGCGCGCGGACGCAAGGACGTGCACGTCGACGTGGACGATTCCAGCGAGATCGGGATGCTGCAGACGTCGGTCAACGACCTCGCCGCCGGCCTGCGCGAACAGGACCGGATGCGCGACCTCTTCGGCCGCCACGTCGGCACCGACGTCGCCCGGCACGCGCTCGAATACGGCGCTTCGCTCTCCGGCGACGTCCGCGAGGTCACCGCGTTGTTCGTGGACGTCGTGGACTCGACAGCGCTCGCGTCGCGCACTCCGCCGCAGGAATTGGTCGAGAAGCTGAACCGGTTTTTCGCGAGCGTGGTGTCCGCGGTGGACGCTCGGGGCGGGCTGGTCAACAAGTTCCAGGGCGACGCCGCGCTGTGCGTTTTCGGCGCGCCGACCCGGCTGTCCGACGGCCCGACGATGGCGCTCGCCGCGGCCCGCGCGATCCGCGACGCGGTGCTGGCGGAAGGCGAACTCGACCTGGGGATCGGCGTCGCGACCGGACAGGTTTTCGCCGGGCAGCTCGGTGCTTCGAGCCGCCTGGAGTACACCGTGATCGGCGACGCGGTGAACGAGGCCGCGCGGCTCACCGAACACGCGAAAGCGGTTCCGTCGCGGGTGCTCGCCAGCGAAACGACGGTGAAAGCCGCGCTGGGCGGCGAACGGGAACACTGGCGGCTGCACGGCGAACTCCACCTCCGCGGCCGCCATCGCGAGACCCGGACCTGGACGACCTAGCGCTCGTGAGTGGCAACGCCGGTTCTAACCGGCATCGCCACTCACGAGGCCTTCATCGCCTCCGTGATCCGGGCCAGAAAGTCCCGCACCACAGCGCTTTCCGCCGCGTTGAGCGTGCGCGACACCGCGTCCAGCTTCTCGATCGGCGACCGCCACACCGCCGCCGCGATCTCGCGCGCGGCATCGGTGACCGTGACCGCCACCCGCCGCCGGTCGGTGTCGCTGCGGACGCGCGCCAGGTAACCGGCCTCTTCCATCCGGTCCACCAGCGTGGTCGCCGACGGTCCGCTGATCCCGAGGCGGCGGCCCAGTTCCACCGGCCCCATCGGCCCCTGGTGGTTGAGGATCGCGATCGCGGTGAGGTCGTTCGCGTTCATCTCGACGCTCTTCGCCATCCGCGCCATGAGGTCACGGCTGGCCTCGATGACGTCGCGCACCGCGAAGGTCGTCTCGTTCATGTTCGCGAGCGCTGCCTGGTTCTCGTCCACGCGGCCCTCCTTGTCAGTAGAGAAACTAATAGATAGATTATCTATGTACCTGAGCAACGGCAAGGAGGAGCACCATGACCCGTCGCAGTCTTCTCGTCTCCGGAGCCAGCATCGCCGGTCCCGCGCTCGCTTCCCGGCTCGCGCGCTCCGGCTGGGACGTCACCATCGTCGAACGGTTCGATCATCTGCGCGAGGAGGGCCAGAACGTCGACATCCGCGGCGTCGGCCGCCAGGTGCTGCGCAAGATGGGGCTCGAAGAGGCAGTCCGCGACGCGCACACCGGCGAGGTCGGCACGCGGTTCGTGGACGGACACGGCCGCGTGGTCGCCGAGTTCCGCGCCGGCGAGGGCGATTCCGGCGGCGGGACGGCCGAGATCGAAATCCTGCGCGGCCAGTTGTCGAGACTGCTGTACGAGCAGTCTGCCGGCGAGACGACCTATCGATTCGGAGACCAGATCCAGGCGTTGCACGACGACGGCACCGGCGTGGACGTCGACTTCCAGAGCGGCCAAACCCAGCGCTTCGACGCCGTGGTCATCGCCGAAGGCCTGCGCTCCCGCACCCGCGCGATGCTGATGCCGGACGCGCGTCCGCACGAACTCGGCCTCTACACCGCACACCTCGCGATCCCGCGCATCGCCACCGACAACGCTTGGTGGCGCACGATGTTCTGCGGTCGCGGCCGGATGTTGTTCCTGCGTCCGGACAACGTCGGCACGATGCGCGCCGGACTGTTCTTCCTGTCCGACGTGCGCGGACTGGACCGGCTCACCCCCGAAGACACCGTGTCCGTGCTGCGCAAGACGTACGCCGACGTCGGCTGGGAAGGGCCGCGCGTACTGGCTGAAATGGACAACGGCTCGCTGTACCTAGAGGGCGTCGGCCAGACGAAACTGCCGACGTGGCACCAAGGCCGGATCGTCTTGCTCGGCGACGCCGCGTACTGCGCTTCACCGATCAGCGGCATGGGCACGACGCTCGCCCTGACCGGCGCGTACATCCTGGCCGGAGAGCTCATGGCGCACGAAGACCCGCGGGCGGCGTTCGGTCAATACGAACACCGGATGCGGCCGCTGGTCGCCGAGGCGCAGCGGCTCTTCCCCGGCGCGCCGCAGGTGACGATGCCGAGGTCGCGGGCGCATCGGACCGCGCTCCACGCCGCGCTGCGGATGGCGAGCACGCCGTTGGCGCAGCGGCTGGGCAAGGTCGCTGGACGGTTCGAGAAGCCGCGTTCGGAAGCGATCGCGCTGCCGGAGTACGCGTAGCTCAGGGCAGCTCGGGCCAGGTCAGCACCGTCGAACCCCAGGTCAGCCCCGCTCCGAACGCCGTCAGCAGCACCCGGTGGCCCGGCGTCAGCGTCCCGTCGGCGACCGCGTCCGCGAGCGCCAGCGGGATCGACGCCGCGCTGGTGTTGCCGACCCGCTCGATGTTCGACACCACCGCGTCCGCGGGCATGCCGAGCTGTTTCGCGGTCGCCTGGAGGATGCGGATGTTCGCCTGGTGCCCCACGAACCGGTCGACGTCGCCGACCATCCAGCCGGCCTCTTCCAGCACCGCGCGCGAGGATTCCGCCATCCGCGCGCACGCCTGCCGGAACACGGCCGTGCCCTGCATGACCATGAACCGGTCCTTCGGGTTCTCCGGCACCCGCTGCGCCGCACCGCCCGCCTCGACCCACAGCAGTTTGGCCAGTTCGCCCTCGCTGTGCAGGTCGAACGGGCCGAGCGCGCCGCGTTCGCCGGGCTCGCCCGCGCGCAGCAGCACCGCGCCGCCGCCGTCGCCGAAGATCGGCACCGTGGTGCGGTCGTCCGGGTCGACCAGCGAGGTGAAGACGTCCGCGCCGATCACCAGCACCCGCTCGGCCATCCCGCCCGCGATGAATCCGGCCGCGGTGGCGAGCGCGTAGATGAAGCCGCTGCACACCGCGTTGACATCGAGAGCCAGCACCGTGCCGAGGCCGAGCCGGGCCGCCACCTGCGGCGCGGTGGCCGGGCACAGCTGGTCGGCGGTGGAGGTGGCGAGCACGACGGCGTCCGCGTGCCCGTCCGGGCCGAGCGCCGCCCGTCCCGCCTCCTCGGCGAGATCCACTGTGGACTGGCCGGGGGCGACGCGGCGGCGCTCGCGGATCCCGGTGCGGGTGCGGATCCACTCGTCGCTGGTGTCCAGGCGGGCCGCGATCTCGTCGTTCGTCACCACGTGCTCGGGCAGCGCGCCGCCGATCCCGGCGACGACTGCGGCACGGTGGCGCGACCGGACAGCGCTCATGGCGGAACCTCCCAGACCGGCTTGTTGGCGGACGTCGCCGGTTGCCTCCCTTGTATGGCCTACCCCTGGGTAGACCGGTCAGTTGTGTTCCACGTCACTAAGAGACCTCTTCCACATTCGCTCGATAGGAGGTATTGCGACCAGCGTCTCGGCGGCGTGATAAACCCGAGGCTTTTTGTCGGTCCGCCCGGTTAGCCTGAAGTGTGCGCACTCCCGACCTGGACCAGCTTGACCTCGCCATCCTCTCCTGCCTGCAGACCGACGCCCGCACGATCGCCGAGGTCATCGGGTCCAAAGTCGGCCTGTCCGCCGCGGCCGTGCAGCGGCGGATCAAGCGGCTGCGCGAAGCCGGAGTGATCGAGAAGGAGGTCGCGGTGCTGTCCCCGGCCGCGCTCGGACTGGACATGACGTTCGTCGTCATGGTCGAGATGGAGCGCGAGAGCCTGGCGGTGCTCGACGGCTTCCGCGCCCAGGTCCTCGCCGACGACTGCGTGCAGCAGTGCTACTACGTCACCGGCACCGCGGACTTCGTCCTCGTGGTCACCTGCCCGGACATGGCGGCGTTCGAGAATTTCGCGCGGCGGATGTTCTTCGACAACCCCAACGTCCGGCATTTCACCACGAGCGTGGCCATGGACCGGGTCAAAGTGGGCCTCACGCTGCCGCTTTCCTGACCTGCGCGGAAACGCAAGGGTTCTGTGTCCGGCGTTACGTGTTCGCGGCCTGATGCAACCGATCGCGTGAACGTCGGCGGAACGACGTCATGTGCTCCCGAGTCGATCATCTCCCTGCCGACCAGTTCGCGAGGCGCGAACGACCGGAGGACTCCAGGAGCAGCCGTGCACACCACCGACGCCGTACACCAGACCCAGTTCGTACTGCTGAACGAGAGCACTACGCCGGTGCTGTCCCGCCTCTCCTTCCACGTGGCGGAGCCCTACGCGGTCACCGTGGCGTTCCGGACCGAGCGGGGCCGGTGGATCGAGTGGACGTTCGCCCGCGACCTGCTCGTGACCGGGCTGGACGAGCCGACCGGGATCGGCGACGTGCGGATCCGGCCCGACCTGTCCGAGGACGAGGCCTTGCTGACGCTGGAAATCGAGTCGCCCGACGGCTACGCGTCGTTCGAGCTGGAACGCGCCGACCTCGAGGCGTTCCTCGAATCCTCCTACGAACTGGTGCCGCTCGGAGCCGAGAGCGAGCACTTCGACATCGACGGGCTGATCGAGGAGATCAGCAACGTCTGACCGAAGACCTGCCGATCCCGCGGCAATGCGGACAAGGGCGGTTCGAGTGCGCTGGAGGCACTCGAGCCGCCTTTGTCGCGTTTGGACTCAGCCGCGGACGAGCGTCGTGCCGGTAGCCGACAGCGCGACGTTCACCGGGTAGTAGTAGCTGTTGACGGTGTCGCCGCCGGAAACCATGCCCTGCGCCTGGTTTCCGCTGATGAACGAACCGCCGGAGTCGCCGTGGTCGGACCGGGCGTTGGTGAGCACCATGCCGGTCACGGTGCCTTCCTGGTAGCGCACGGTCTGGTTCTTGGCGCGGATCGTGCCGCAGGTCCAGCCGGTGGTGGAACCGGACTTGCACACCGAAGCGCCGACGGCGGCCTCGGTGGAACCGGCGACGCGGGTGCCGTTGTTGATCTGGCCGACCGGGGTCCAGTTGCTGTTGACCCGCGCGGCCGCGTAGTCCGCGCCGGGGAAGCGGTAGGTGGTGAACTGGCCCATCGCGACCCGGTTGTAGCCGGACAGCGCGCCGCCGCCGGTGAGTGCGGCGCAGTGGCCCGCGGTCAGGAAGCCGCCGTTCACCGAGAATCCGACGGAACAGCGGGACGAGCTGCCGATGTAGTACGCGTCCCCGCCGAGCACGTTGTAATGCGCCTTGGGCACTGCCGAGGTCTCCGTCACGGTCACCGCTGAACTGTCCACACCGGACTGGCGGACGAACTGCTCCGCCGCGCCGCGCTGTCCCTTGAGGACAGTCAGGCTGATCCGGTTGCTCGCGGTGTCGATGCCCCAGCCGGTGACCGACTTCGGTGCCGCCTTCTCGTGGGCGTTGAGCGTCTGCACGGTCGAGTCGAGCTGCCGGGCGCTGAACCGGACCACCTGTGCCTCGGCGCCGGCCGCGCGCACCTGGTCGACCAGCGCCGCGTCGGTCACCGAGACCACGGCTTTGCCGGTCGACGCGTTGAAGCTCGTGCCGCTGAAGCGTTCGCCGAGAGACTTCTCCAGTGCCGCGCCGACCTTGTTCGCGGCCTCCTCGTTCGTGAGCCGGGCGAGTGCCTGGCCGTGGGTGAGGCCGAGGTCGCGCTGCATCGCCGGGACCATGTCGGGGTTGAGCGGGGCGGCGCTGGCGGCCGGGACGCCGGCGAAGATCGCCGTCACCGCCGCGGCAGCGGTTGCGGCGCCGAGGAATCTGATGGCTTTCATGCTTCTCCCTCGCATTCGGTTCCCCCCGGCCTCGAAGGGTGCGGCGGTGGTCCAATCCACTGCAATAAGGGGGCGCGAGAATAGGTAGCGGAGCAATCCTTAAGTAGGGACTTGCGCGACTACCGAGCGTTCGCCGCGGCAGCGGGCGTCCGTGGGTTGTTCCGCTGAACCGGCGAACTCCACGAGGTTTCGCACTCTTTGTGACCGCGCGCCGGGTTTTCTTCTGCCATTTGGTTACCGTGCGGAGGCAGACGTGTGAGGAGCGTGCGCATACTCCCGTCGAGAGTCGGTTTACCCCGCCCCGCGCACTGCTTAAGCTCCGGGCGAAACGGACAAGATGCTCGCTGGGGAGGTCGTGATGTGGCCGGCCGTTCCGACGGTGGTGTCCGTGCGTCCGCGTCCGGCGGCTTTCGCCGGACGGGACCGCGAACTCGCCGCCGTCGCCGAAGTTCTCGGACACCGACCCGCCGCGGTGCTGGTGGAGGGCGCGCCGGGAATGGGCAAAACCCGGCTGCTCGCCGAACTCGCCGCGCGCCCGGAGTTTTCCCGCGTCCGCGTGCTGCGCGGCGCGTGCCCGCGATTGGCCGAGCCGTTTCCCTACGGTCCGGTGCTGGAAGCGTTGCGCTCCGCCGGGGATCGGCTCGGACCGCTGAGCCCGGTTGCCGGTGCGCTGCAACCACTTCTGCCGGAACTCGCAGACGTCCTGCCGCCCGCGCCGGAACCGCTGCCGGACGCCGGCGCCGGGCGGCATCGCGTGTTCCGCGCGTTCCGGGAACTGCTGATCGCCTGCGGCCCGACCGTCCTGCTCATCGACGATCTGCATCGCGCCGACCCGGGGACCGGCGACCTGTTGCGCTTCCTCGCCGTCGACTGGCCGCCGGAACTGGGCGTGGTCGCCACTTGCCGCGCTGGGAACTCGCGCGTTCGCACCGCGCCAGAAGTACACAGCGCGCAGGTGACGCTCGGTCCGTTGGATGCCGCGGCGGTCACCGCGATGGCTTGCGACCTCCTGGGGTTGCCCCGGATCAGCGCCGAGTTCGCCGCGAAGCTGCACGAGTACACGGCCGGGATTCCTTTTGTCGCTGAAGAAACTCTCCGCGCGTTGCGGGGCGTTGAACTGACTGAGTCGGCGTTGGATCGGCTGGAAGTTCCTGCCGCGCTTCAGGAATCGGTGTCCAGGCAGCTGTCCGCGCTGCCTAGGGCCGCAGTCCAGCGCACCAAAGCCGCCGCCGTGCTCAACATGCCCGCAGAGTTGTCGGTGCTGAACGAACTGGCCGGGTTGGCCGAGAACGAGAGCGCGTTGTCGGACGGGCTGTTGGACGAGGTCGACGACAATCGCTACGGCTTCAGACATCCGTTCGCGCGCAAAGCCGTGTACGATGGTCTCAGCGCGTCCGAGCGGAAATTGTTGCACACCAAGGCAATGCACCTTCCTGGTCAACCGTTGTCGCTGCTCGCCGCCCATGCGCAGGCCGCCGGACGCGTCGAGGAATGGCAGTACTACGCGGAACAAGCGGCTGACGAAGCGATCGCGCACGGCGATACCGCACGCGCCATCGATCTGCTGCAGGCGATCGTCGCGAAGGCCGACGAGGACGCGGTCGGCCGGTTGGCGAAGAAACTCAGCGATGTGTCGCTGCGTGTCTTCCGCCCCGATGTCCATCTGACACTGGAAAAGGTGCTCGAAGACCGGCCGCTGCCGCCAGCCGTGCACGGGACGATCCGGCTCGCGCTGGGCATGCTGCTGGTCCGCGTCGCTGGACGGCTGGAGCAGGGGCGCGCGGCGGTGGAACGCGCCGTCGCCGAGCTGGCGGACCGGCCGGAACTGGCCGCGCGCGGGATCAACCTGCTCGCGCTGCCGTTCGACGGGCTCACCCCGCTGTCCTGGCACGAGCAGTGGATGCGCCGCGCCCGGGAAGTCCACTCCGGACTGACCGACCCCGAGCTGCGGCTCGCGCTCACCGGCGACCGGATCGCGACCGCCGCGCACATCGGCGACGGTTCGGCGTGGGCGGAGTTTCAGGCGATGCCGGACACCGCGCCGAGCGTTGCCGAGCGCGTCCAGCTGGCCCGGCTGTGGTGCAATCTCGCCGACGCGCAATCGTGGTCGGGCCACCTCGACCGGACCGAAAAGCTGGTCGCCGAAGGCCTGCGCCGGGCTTCCGAAGCCGGTGCGCTGTACCCGAAAGGCCTGATCGAAGGCACCGAAGTACGGCTTGCCTGGTTCCGCGGCAATTGGGACGGCCTGGCCGAGGCGACCGAAGACGTCCGTACCCGGCACCCGGCGCTGGGCGCGATCGTCATGGAGACGTCGCTGGTGCTGGGCGGGCTGGCCGCGGTGCGCGGCGAGTTCGCGGCAGCGCGAAGACACTTGGCCGACGCCTCGGCACACCGTCCGGGCGAAGGCCCTATCCCCGTTGTGTTGTGCGCGGCTTCGGTGTTGATCGGCGTGCACCTGTCGACCGACGACGTCGCCGCGGCCTGCGAAGCCGCCGATGTAGCTGTCGACGCCGCACGTCGCAAAGGCGTGTGGGTCTGGGCAGCGTCGCTCGTCCCAGCCGCCGCGGAGGCGTACACGCGCGCAGACCGTTGGCATGACGCCGACGCTTTCGTCGAAGAGTTCGCGCGCGGCATCGAAGACCGCGACGCACCCCTCGCCACTGCCGCCCTGCACGCTGGCCGCGCCGTCCTGACAAACGCCCGCGCGAAACACCTAGCGGCCGCGACGCTCTTCGACACCGCAGCCGACGCGTACGCAGAGCTGCCGATGCCGTACCTCGCCACCGGCATGCGTGAACGCGCGGCGCGCTGTCGTCTCGAAGCAGGACAGAGCGGTGCGACAGCTGCGCTCAGTCAGGCCGCAGCTGCGTACGTACAGCTAGGTGCCACGCGCGACGCTGGCCGCTGTCATCACGTGCTTCGCGAACACGGTGCTTGGGCACCGTCACAGCGCGGCCGTCGCGGTTACGGTCGTGAGCTGTCGCCGCGAGAGCGCGAAGTCGCCGAGATGCTCGCGGAAGGCCGGACAAACCGTCAGATCGCCGACGGACTGTTCCTGTCTCCGCGCACGGTGGAGCAGCACGTCGCGAAGGTGCTTCGCAAGCTAGGCGCGCGAAGCCGCACGGACGTCGCGAGGAAACTGCCGTCACCGGAAACCGCGCGGTAACGAGCACACCGTCCTACCGTGTGCACGTGGCTGATAAACCAGTGCCTGCCTGGCGGCGGGCGACCAAAGGCGAAACCCGGTGGCCCGCGGCGGCCGTCGTCATCGGAACCCTCGCCCTGCAGCTCGCCTTGCCCGACGAGATGGTGCTGCACCCGTGGTGGCTGCTGCCCTCGCTGACCGCGGTGCTGATCATCGCGCTGCTGTTGCTGAACCCGGGCCGGCTCACCGAGTTCAACATCGTCGAGCGCATGGTCGCGCTGACCGCGCTCGCCGTCGTCAGCGTGCTCAACGGCGCGTCCGCGGTGCAACTGGTGATCGGGATCGCACAGGGCGCGCAACGCGGGCACGCGGTGCAGGTGCTGATCAGCGGCGTGGTCATCTACTGGACCAACATCGTCGTCTTCTCGCTCTGGTACTGGGAGTTCGACCGCGGCGGCCCGGCCCGGCGCGCGGCGGGCCGGGCCGACTTCCCCGACCTGCAGTTTCCGCAGATGAGCGACCCGTCGATGGCCAAAGCCGAATGGGAACCGCGGTACCTGGACTACCTCTACACGTCGTTCACCAACGCCACCGCGTTCAGCCCGACCGACGTCATGCCGCTGCGGATCTGGGCGAAAATGACCATGATGGTCCAGGCCGGGATCTCGCTGCTGCTCGCGTTGATGGTGTTCGCCTGGGCGGTCAACGGCCTCCAAGGCTGAAACCCGCTGGCCTCGCCCGCGTCCGAGAGGTATATCTCCGGCCATGGAGCTTCCCGAACCGCCGTACTACGCGGTGATCTTCACGTCCCGGCGTACCGACGGCGACCGCGGCTACGCCGAGCGCGCCGCCGCTATGGCCGAACTCGCCGCGAAACAGCCCGGCTACCTCGGTATCAACTCCGTCCGCGACGAGTCCGGGCTCGGCATCACCGTGTCGTACTGGCAGGACGAGGAATCCATCGCCGGATGGCGCACCAACCTGGAGCACACCGAAACCCGCAACCAGGGCCGCGCCGAGTGGTATCGCGAGTTCGACGTCCAGGTCTCCCGGGTCGAACGCGCCTACCGTTTCGCACGTCCGTGAAGGGGCCCCTGAGGGAATCGGATCCCAATGCCAGGGACTTAGGACGACACTGCCCGGGGGTAGTCAAGGCGCGTGTGCCCGCATCGACGGGCAGCAGGAAGCTCGCGAAAGCTCCTGACGGAACGCTGCGTCCCCATCCAAGACACCACAGCCGTCGAAATGCCCGCTCTGCGACTACGTGACGGGTTCTTCAGGTACGTGAGGGGACCCCTGAGGGAATCAGATTCCCTCAAGGTGGCCCTCACGGACGACACACCTCGCGCCCAGCCGTGCAGCAACTCCGAACTGGGCAGACCTGCCTCGGCTACCCCGACAACGCCGCCCTAAGTCCGCGGCATGGGAACCGGATTCCCTCAGGGGTCCTTGAGGGAATCGGATTCCCTCAAGGGCCTTGCTTTCTACTGCCGGGTCATGGTGAAGCTCTGGCCGTCCGAGCCGATCGCGCCGGGGGTCCAGGTCGCGCTGCCGCCGTCGTCCGCGTTGAGGCCCTGCGGGCTGGTGTCGGCGAGGTTCTTGCCGTCGAACTTCACGCCGTCGAACTTCACGCCGCCGTTGATCGCCGGGTACGAATCGGACGGCGATTCGATGATCGCCTCCGCCGACGAGTGCTTCGCGTTCAACGACTGCGTGGTCGTCTTCGTCCAGCCTTGGGTGTCGTTCTTCAGGTCGAGTTTGTAGCTGTTGTTGCTGCGCGTGACCGTCGCGGTGATGTGGTCGCCCGCCTTCACCGGAGCCTCGCTCGCCGAGTAGTAAACCGGTGCGGCCGGGTACATTTCGTACCACGCCTGGTATTGCGGGCTGCCGCTGGAGCAGTCGGTCGCGACGCCGGTCTGCTCCACAGAGGACGATCCGTCGCCGTCGATGCCGACCCACGGCGCGAACAGGTCGTTGCTGGAATTGCAGGTCGCCGCCGGTTCGGTCCAGCCCGCGGTCGCGGTGGTGAAACTGCCGAAACTGACGTAGCCGCCCCAGTTTCCGCCGGAGTAGTGGTTTCCGTGGAAGTGCTTGCCGAACGTGACGGGCCCGGCTCCCGCGCCTGCCACGAGGGTCGCGGCCGCGAACGCGCCGACCGCCAGCAATCCGAGGGGACGACGGAAAGATCGTGAACTCATGGGCATCCAATCTGGTCACGGGAGTGCCTGCGCGTACCAGTGTTGAATTTCGCTCGCCCGGGTTGGTAGCTACTTTCGAAGGGTGTTCACATCTCGGGAAATCTTCACCAAATGTCCCGATTCTCCTTTGTGTACACGGAAGTCCGTGCCCGCCCGCCTGGGGAGGCAGCGGGCCGGCACGGACTCCTTCCGAAGTGGACTACCGCGCCGTACGGGCGTGCGCGGCGTCCACGAACTGGGTGGTGTACGTCTTGGACAAATCGATCTTGTCCTTTTTGGGCTTCACGTTGCTGGAAGACGCACCCAGCACCTTCAGCACGTTCTGCGCGCCGGACGGGTCCATCCGGCCGTCCTTGGTGAACATCGGCAGACTGTCCTTGAGCGACTTGATGTACAACGCCTTGTCCCCGCCCGCGAACGACGGGGGCATCAGATCCGCCACCTGTTCCGCGGTGTGCGTGGAAAGCCACTTCAGCGAATTCACATACGCGTTGGCGAGTTTCTGCACGACGTCCGGATAGCGTTTCACGATTTCGCAGCTCATGTACAGCGAACTCGCAGGATAAAGCCCGCCCAGCGCCGCGCGCGTGCCTTCCGGCGTGCGCATGTCGTAGAGCACCTTGGCCTGTCCGGTGTTGGTCAGCTGCGCGATGGTCGGGTCGGTGGTCATGCCCGCGTCGATCGAACCTTGTTGCATGGCAGAGATAAACGTCTGCCCGGCCCCGACCTTCACCGGCGTGTAGTCCTTGCTGCCGACGCCGCCTCGGCTGGCGAGCGCCTTGGTGAGGAAGTCGGTTGACGACCCCAGCGACGTCACGCCGAGATTCTTCCCGCGGAAGTCCGCACCGGACTTGATGTGCCCGGCCTTCGGGGTCGCGACCATTTCCGCTTCCCCCGGCACATTCGCGAACTGCACCACGCTGGTGATGCATTGGTCCTTGGCCTGCAGGTCGATCGTGTGGTCGTAGAACCCGACCACGCCCTGCACTTCCCCGGCCAGCAGCGAGGTTTCCGCGTTGGCCCCGGACGGCTGGTCGAACAGTTCGACGTCAAGGCCCTGCTTCTGGTACTCGCCAAGCTGCTTCGCGAGCTGCCCCGGCAGATAGATCACTTTGGACAGTCCGCCGACCATGATCTTGATGTGCGGCCGTCCGCCGTTGCCGAGGTCGATCTCCCGGGAATCCCGGCAGGCGCTCACCCCGGCCACGGTCACCAGCGCGGCCGCCGCGACCGCGAGTGTCCTTTTCAGCCGCATGTCAGATCCCCTGGCTCGCCTGGGCCGAAACCTGCGGACGCCAGCGCAGCAGTTTGCGCTCGGCCGAACTGATCAGCCATTCCGCGAACAGCGCGACGACCATGATCACGATCATCCCGGCGTAAACCCCGGCGGTGTCGAACGTGCCCTGCGCGTTGGCGATCAGGAAGCCCATGCCCGCCTTGGCGCCGGTGTACTCACCGACGACCGCACCGATCAAGGCGAAGCCGAACGCGACGTGCAGCGACGAAAGAATCCACGACGTCGCGCTGGGCAGCACAATCGACTGCAGCACCTGCCACCGCGTCGCACCGAGAATGCGGGCATTGTCGATCAAGTTCCGGTCCACCTCGCGGGCGCCGGTGAAGGCGTTGAAGAACACCGCGAAGAACACGAGAACGAACACCGTCGCGACCTTCGAGGACAGCCCGAGTCCGAACCAGATCACGAACAGCGCGGCGAGCACGATGCGCGGCATCGCGTTGGCTGCCTTGATGAACGGAGCCAGCACCTCGGCGAGATACGCGCTGCGGCCGAGAATGACCCCGCAGATCACGCCCGCGACCGCGCCGAGCACGAACCCGATCACGGCTTCCTCGACGGTCACCAGGATCTGGTACCAAATGGTTCCGAAGTCGGTTCCGGTCGTGAACCATTCGGTGAGCCGTTCCCAGATCTTCGACGGCATCGAATAGAAGAACGGGTCGATCCAGAACCGGCCCGCGATCTCCCACAGTCCCAGCCACGCAACGAGAATCGCCAGCCGCAGCAGCCAGACGTTGCGCTTGTGCCGCCCGGCGGAGCGCTTCGCCCGGGAGAGAATGTCTTGTTCGGTTTCGAAGACCGGCGCCGGCGCGGTCTGAGTCTCAAGCGACACCGGTCGCTCCCTTCTGGCGGGCCTTGTCGACCTCGCCGCGCAGCGATTCCCAGATGTCGGAGTAGAGCTTGCGGAATTCCTCGGTCAGCCGCAGGTCTTCCACCTTGCGCGGCCGCTCGAGCGGAATCTCGAAGACGTCCTTGACCGTCGCCGGGCTGGTGGTCAGCACGACCACCTTGTCCGCCAACGCGATCGCCTCGTCGAGGTCGTGCGTAACGAAGATCACCGCGGCTCCGGTGCCGGACCACAGCCGGAGCAACTCGTCCTGCATCAACGCGCGAGTCTGGACGTCGAGCGCGGAGAACGGCTCGTCCATCAGCAGGATTTTCGGCTCGGTGACCAGCGTCTGCGCCAACGCGACGCGCTTGCGCATCCCGCCGGAAAGCTGGTGCGGGTAGTACTTCTCGAACCCGGCCAGCCCGACGCGGCCGATCCAGTCGGCCGCCTTCTTCCGGGCGTCCTCTTTGGAGGCACCGCGGAACCGCGGCCCGGACGCGACGTTGTCCAGCACCGAACGCCACGGCATCACCGCATCGGTCTGGAACATGTAGCCGACGCCGTCCGGAATGGACTTCACATCGGAACCGTGCACGACGACCCGGCCCGCCGACGGCGGCTGCAACCCGGAGACCAGGGACAACGTGGTGGATTTACCGCACCCGGTCGGCCCGACCACGGCGACGAACTCCCCCGGTTCGACGGTCATGGTCAGCTCGCGGACAGCGGTGTGGACAGAACCTGATCCGCTCGGGAACCTTTTGGTGGCGCCGATCAGTTCGATGAGTGGGGCCATCGAGGTGACTCCTTCGTCACGGTGGGGACTCGCTCGAGGCAGGTTAAGTTCGGGTTTCGCGGTGCGAGAAGCTTGTCGACGTTCTGCGTGCACTCTGCGCGTTCTCCACGTTTTGCTCGTTTAGCGCACAGCGCTGAGCTGGGGGTATGTTCCCTGACATGCCGAAGTGGGCGCTCTTTCCGCGGATGCGGTTCACCCGTCAGGTGCTGCTGTTGCAGATCGGCGTGGTGGTCCTCGTCGTGGGCCTCGGCGTCGCGCTGGTCAGCTCGCTCCTGCGCACAACGCTGACCGAACAGTACGGCCAGCGGGCACTCGCGATCGCGAAATCGGTCGCCACCGAGCCCGTGGTGATCGCCGGTGCGGCCTCCCGGAAACCCAACCAGGACCTTCAGCAGCGAGTCGAAGCCGAGACGCGGACGGACGACGCGCTGCTGTTCGTGGTCATCACGGACGATCACGGCATCCGGCTGGCTCACCCGACGCTGGCCCAGGTCGGCAAACCGGTGAGCACGTCATGGGCGGAAGTGATCGCGGGCAACGATGTGGTCAGCGAGTTCGACGCGGGTACGCTGGGTCCGTCAGTGCGCAGCAAGACCCCGATCCGGCAGGGTTCGCGAGTCGTCGGCGAGGTCAGCGTCGGCTACCGGATCGGCGAACTCACGAGCGATTTCAACCGATGGTTCATCCTGACCATGGTCTTCGGTGGAGGAGCGCTGCTGCTCGGCGCGGGTGCGTCCGCCCTGCTCAACCGCCGTCTGCGCCGCGTCACCCACGGCCTCGAACCCCACGAACTGACCGAACTGCTCTACGAACACGAAGCCGTCCTGCACGGCATCGGCGAAGGCGTGCTGGCCGTCGACGCGGAACACCGGGTGACCGTCCGCAACGATGAGGCCGAACGCCTCCTCGGCACCCCGCTCCCCGTCGGTGCACCGCTGGAGGACCTGGACCTGTCCCCGCGAGTGCACAAAGCCGTCACCGAAGGACGGCCCGTGGACAACCTCCTGGCGGTAGCCGGAAACCGGGTCCTGGTGATCAATTCCCGCGCCGTGCAACGGGATGAACGCGCGCTGGGCACCGTCCTGACCTTCCGCGACCGCACCGACCTCGACACCCTCACCCGAGAACTCGACGGCATCCGCTCGCTGTCCGACGGTCTCCGCGCGCAACGGCACGAGTTCGCGAACCGCCTGCACACTCTGTCCGGCCTGCTGCAATTGGGCCACCACGCCGAAGCCGAGGAATACCTGCAAACCCTCACCGAGACCACCGCCTCGCGCGCGGAACCGCTCGACGACCGGGTGACCGATCCGTACCTGCAAGCCCTGCTGGTCGCGAAAACCGAGCAGGCACAGGAAAAAGGCATGGAACTGCGACTGGCCGACGACGCCTGGGTCCCCGCCTCGGTGACCGACCCGATCGCCGCGGGAACCGTGATCGGCAACCTGGTCGACAACGCCCTGCACGCCGCCCGCATGGGCCCGCGCCGCCCCGCGTGGGTCGAGATCGGCCTGCTCGCCGATGGCTCCACTTTGCACGTGTCCGTTGTGGACAGCGGACCAGGAATCGACAATGCGTTAAGGGGCAAGCTTTTCGACGAGGGAGTGTCCACAAAGCTCAATCCCGGACACGGCCTCGGACTGGCCTTGGCCCGCCAAGCCGCCCGAGCCCGCGACGGCGACGTATGGCTCGCCGACCCCGGCGGCGCGACGACCGGCGCGTTGTTCGTCGCCAAACTTCCCGGCCTGCTGGACCGACCCGAGGAGACCGACGCATGATCCGCACCCTCATCGTGGACGACGATTTCCGCGTCGCCGGCGTGCACGCGGGATTCGTGTCGGAGGTACCGGGCTTCACCGTCGCCGGGGTCGCGCACACCGCCGCCGAAGCCCGCGCCCGCGTACGCGAACTGGCCCCGGACCTGGTGCTGCTGGACGTCTACCTGCCGGACGAGCCCGGCCTTTCCGTCCTGCCCGACCTGAAAACGGACACCATCGTGCTGTCCGCCGCCACCGACGCCGCGTCCATCTCCGCCGCGATCCGCGCAGGGGCCCTGAACTACCTGATCAAACCGTTCACCACGCGCCAGTTGTCGGAACGCCTCACCTCGTACGCCCGATACCGCGGCCTGGTCACGACCGAACGCCCGATGTCCCAAGACGACGTGGACCGCGCCTTCCGAGCCCTCCACGACCAGGACCGCGCGGCGACGCCAAAGGGCCAGTCAAGCGCGACGGCCCGCCTGGTGTCAGAGCGCCTGCGCGGTTCGCCGACCCCGCTCTCGGCCGCCGAAGTAGCCCGCGAACTCGGCATGGCCCGTGCCACCGCGCAGCGCTATCTGACCGCGCTGGCAGAGTCGGGAGCAGTGGAAATGCGGCTTCGCTACGGCGCGACCGGACGCCCAGAACACGAATACGACTGGATCGGCTGACCCCGACGCCCCGCGGCTGCCCTCGCAACCAACGCACGCCTGCCGACCGCCGAGGGGTCGCGGCTGACCCCGGCGGGTCCGCAAGCCAGCAGCGAATCAGCTGACCGGACAACCGCAGCGAGCCCGCTTGCTGGCCTCGACCCATCCGGCAACCACAGCCAACCCGCTGCTGGTCTCGACTCACCCGGCAACCGCAGTCAGCCCGCTCGCCAACCTCACCCCGCCCAGCAACCGCAGTCAGCAGCCCATGCTCTTCCAGCAGCCGTCGACCCCAGCCACCGTCCACTAGCTGATTCTCAGCGACCGCCAGCCATCCGCTGCGCCGCGTCGAGCCACGGTTTCCAGTCGAGGAACTGGTCGATGCCCGTCCGCGCCGGGGTCTTGCTCGGCGCGGGCGTCGCGAGGTCCGCGCGCGGATCGGCCTGCTCCGAAGAATCCGGAGCCGACGTCGCGCGCGGCGTGGTCGAGTGGACCGGGTTGTGCCGCCGCACCGGGGTGTCGTGTGAGGGCACCGGGACGTACACCGTGACCGGCGGCGCGGTCTGCGTCACCGGCGGCGTGATCGTCGACGGCACGGGAATCTGCTGCTCCGCGATCGGAACACGCTGTTCAGCTTGCACGACGGCATCATCCGCAGGCTGCCCGGGCAGCGCGCCGGTGAAGAACCCTCCGGCGAGCCAGCCGAGTCCGACCAGGATCACGGCCAGCCCGGCGCCGACCCACACCCGGGCCCGGCGCCGCGACGCGACTGCGCGCGGGCGTTCCTCGGCGGGCGCGCACCCGGCGATCACCGGGATCTGCTGGGTCGATTCGCAGCTCGTCTCCGGCGCGGCCTCGTCCGGCAGCCGGGGCCCGCGCGGCAGGCTCGCGGCGATGATGCCGGTGCGGTCGACCAGTTCCCCGGCGGCGCGGTCGGCGGGCGCGGCCAATCGGCGCTCGGCAAGGCGCAGCATCGAGGGCTACCTCCGGGGTGCGGACACACGAGTGGACTCGCAGCATTCTGCGACATTCCCGAGGGTTTCGGTGAAAATGCAACTCCATCGGGTGATCAAGAATGCGGACAGTCGCAACGAGTTATCCGTTCCGCTCGATGCGTTTGAGTCCCTGGCGCGCCAAAACCGCGAGCGGACGCTGGTATGCCGAACCGAGGACGCGCGGGATCGCGTCGATCACGTAGGCGTCCGGTCCGATGAGGATCCGCGCCGACCGCCTGCGCACGCCGCGCAGGATGGTCTCGGCCGCTTTCTTCGGTGTGGTAAGGGCGATTTTCTCGAATCCGGCCGCCGCTTTGGCTTGGTCGCCGGCCGCTCCGCCGCGCGCGTTGCGGGCGATGTTGGTCTTGATCCCGCCCGGGTGCACGCAGCTGACGCCGACCGGATGCCGCGCCGCGAGCATTTCTTCGCGCAGCGACTCGGTGAATCCGCGAACGGCAAACTTCGCCGCGTTGTAGGCACTCTGCGTAGGCACTCCGACGAATCCGAACACGCTGGAGATATTGACGACGTACCCGTCGCCGGAGTCGATGAGGTGCGGCAGGAATGCCTTCGTGCCGTTGACGACGCCGCCGAGGTTGACGCCGAGCAGCCAGTCGAAATCCTCGAACGTCATGTCCTCGACCGTCGCGCCGAGCGCCACGCCCGCGTTGTTGACGACGAGGTTGACCCGGCCGTGCTCCCGCGCGACGTCCTCGGCATGGGCGAGAACCGCGGCCCGGTCGGCCACGTCGAGGGAATGCCCCCGCACCTCGGCTCCGCGTTCGCGGGCTTCCCGCACGGTTCCGTCGAGCCCTTCGGCGTCGACATCGGACAGTTCGAGAAGCGCGCCGTGCAACGCGAGTTCGAGCGCCAGCGCCCGCCCGATGCCCGAGCCCGCTCCGGTGATCACTGCGACTTTGTTCGAGAAGTCCTTCATCGTCTCCCCACCCTGGTCTCACCGCGTTCTCTGATACTAGTGACGAGGACCAGTACTGGAGGTGGCATGCGGCGCACGGTGATCGGGCTGTTCGCACTAATGAGTGCGAGCGGGACCATCGTGGCTTGTGCTGAGCACGCAGCGGAACCAGCGGTCGCCCCGTCGACCCCGGCGAAGCCGATCCAAGCGTCCATCGGCGCACTGTTCGTCGACGGCTCGCATTACTGCACAGCGAGCGTCGTGCACAGCCCCCGAGGCGACGAACTGCTCACCGCCGCACACTGCCTCCACGACGGCGAAGGCGGCGGTTACCTGGCCAATGTCACCTTCGCCCCAGGTTTCCACGACGGCGTCGCGCCCTACGGCTACTGGCAGGTCGGGAACGAACTGGTCGCACAGAGCTGGATCGACTCGTCCGATCCGAACCTCGATGTCGGTTTCGCAACCGCCCGCCAAGACGGTTCCCCCGAACCCTTGGAAGCGGTAACGGGAGCCAACCAACTAGGCACGAACGGCCCCTTCGCGCGCCCCGTGACGGTCGCCGGCTACCCGGACGGCGTCGACGAGGTCGCCACCTGCGAAACGCACACCCAGCAGCAAGACGAACACCAGATCAGAGTCGACTGCCCAGGCTTCGCCACCGGCACGAGCGGCAGCCCCCTGGTAGCCGACCCGTCCCCCGACACGAAAACCGGCACCGTAGTAGGCGTAATCGGCGGCTACGAAGCAGGCGGCTACACCGACGACATCTCGTACTCGAGCTACTTCGACGACCAGATCGCCGATCTGTACAACCGAGCGACGACGATGCCGTGACATGATGCGTCCCATGAGCACGCGCGACGTCCCCATCACCGGAGAGCCGATCCGGCTGGGCCAATTCCTGAAACTGGCCGACCTCGCGGACAACGGCTCGCACGCAAAAGACCTGATCGACGCAGAAGAAGTAACGGTCAACGGCGAAGTAGAAACCCGCCGAGGCCGCCAACTAGCAGACGGCGACGTAGTAACAGTCGGAACCGAAAACGCACGGGTCTCCCTGGAACACTAAGCAAACCGCAGCGAGCACACCAAACGAGCGAGGCACCCACACCTCCCCCGCACCCCGATACGAAGCTCTCCTGCGGTCTGGGGGTGCTTGTCAAGGCATCTTTCCCGCCTTGACAAGCACCCCCAGACCGTCAGCACAATCAAGCTTCGGGGTGCCCCACGCGACCACAAGCGAGGTCGCCGCCAGGCGACGAGCAGTCACCCGACCGTAGACAACGGCGCCCTCCCCAACTTCAACGCCAACGAATCCAGCTGCCTCCGCACCGCCCCAGGCAACGGCACCCCCAACGCCCGGCACTGCTCCAAATACTGAGCCTCCCGCCACCCCGGATACCGCACCGGCGCACCCCCTTCCCACCCGAGCATGCTCCCGAACACCGCACTAGCCGCGCGATAAAACCCGTCCGCACTACGCAACGTCGTAGGCGCGATCGCCAGCACCAACAACCCGGTGTCATGCTCATGATCAGCAACCCCGGACAACACCCCGGCCAGCACATCCACCATCAGGGCGAACCCAGCGAACTGCGGATTCCGAGCAGCATCAGCAAGATCGATATCGAACACAAACTCCGGATAAGCCCCGGCAGGAGCAGCCATCCCCAACGGATGCACCGGCTGATCCGCATACCCCCCGGCAGCCATCACAATCCCGATCATCCCGTGCGGCAGGGCACGAGCCGCGTGATGCCCGACGCGCCCGAACGGCCCGACCCCACGCACCGACAGCAGCCCGACCCCGAACCGCCCGGCCCGCTGTACGGCCCGATCCATCGCGTCGCCCACCGCCCAAAGCCCGGACGCCCGCCGGTAATCAATGAGCGCCGCGGCCCCACGATCGGCGATCAGCAACGGCTGAGCACCAGGACTGACCAACCCGTTCTCGATCGCGGGCAGATGCACCCGCGTCAACTCCCCGACGCCCGTTTCCGGCGCGCCGGTGAGATCGCCGTGGCACAACGCTTCCGCGGCCGGACGCGCACGCTCTTCGGGAAAGCCTTGTGCCATCAGGACAACGGAAACGAGCGTGACCAGTTCGTCGGCGGGAACGCGGTGCCAGGCCTGCTCGGGAATCGGGGTGTCGGCGGGAACTTCCGGGACGGGGCGGCTGAGCCGGGGAGCACGCGGTCTGAGGGGCACTTCATCAAGGTTGCCGGGCGATCTCGGACCCCGTCAACGAGGTTGGCCCTAGAGTGTGATGCGGTCAGCCGCAGAGACGTACCCTGAAGCGCATGTGCCGAAACATCACGACGCTCCGCGGCCTGCAGCCCGCCGCCACCACGGACGAGATCGAAGCCGCGGCACGCCAGTACGTGCGCAAAGTGACCGGGGTGCAGTCCCTTTCGGACGCGACGCGCGAACCGTTCGAAGCGGCGGTCGCCGAAATCGCCCAGATCACCGCGCGGCTGCTTGAGGAACTCCCGCAGCGCCGCCAGCCGCCCGCGACCGTGCCGCCGCTGCGCCGCCCGGAGGTCCAGGCGCGGATCGCCCAGCGCGAGGCCAAGAAAGCCTGACGCCGCAATCACTCCGCCTCTTGCCCGGGAAACCTCGGCTTGATCTCCTGGTTGAGGTAGCGCCCCGGGCTCTCGGCGGCCATCAGCTCGCGATGCACCCGCGCGGGCACGAGGTGGTAGCGGTAGACGCCGCCGTTGCGGAACCCGATTTCCAGCACCGACTTCGCGGCGTCGTAGCCGACGTCGCGAATGACGGAAGACTCCACGGGAACCCGGCGCACAGCACGGTCAGGGTACCCGCGCGGACCCGGGACCGGCAGCCGGAGAAAAACGGCCCCGTCTCCCGCGGGATACGCGGAATCCGGGGCCGGACACTCGAGGCGTCAAGCGGAAGCGGAGGGATTTGAACCCCCGGTAGGTTTCCCTACGGACGCTTTCAAGGCGTCTGCATTCGGCCGCTCTGCCACGCTTCCTTCTAGGTCAGGGTATCGCGCCGTCCTTCGACGTCGTCCAGGTGTTCGAGGACCCGGGTGAACGCCGTGGCCATCGCCGTCTGCTCGTCGGGCGTCAGCAGGTCGATGAGGTGCTCGCGGGCGCCGCGCACGTGCGTCGGCGCGGCTTTGTCCAGTACGCGCTGGCCGGCGTCGGTCAGCTCCGTCAGCACCCCGCGTTTGTCTTCCGGGTCCGGGCGGCGGGTGACCAGCCCGGCGACCTCCAGTTTGCCGATCTGGTGCGACAGTCTGCTCTTCGTCGAGCCCAGCTGCGCCGCCAGTTCGGTCATCCGGGTGCACCGGTCCGGGGCCAGGTTCAGGCACACCAGGACCTCGTAGTCGGCGAGCGAGATGCCGTGGCTTTCGGACAGTTCGCGGTGCAGCCGCTGGCGCAGCCGCAGCGACGCGACGATGTAGGCCCGCCAGGCGCGCTGTTCTGCCGGGTCGAGCCAGCGCACGTCCTGGTCATCGCTCATATCGGGCAGCCTAGAAGGCCGGTTTTGCCCCGCCGCTTCGGCCCGCCGTGAAATTTCCGGCCGAACTTCCCCCAATGGAGGGTTACGAAAAGGTTGAGACTCGGCGCGAAGAAGCGCATCCTCGGGGGGCAGCGGAGGGATGACGAGGATCCGCAGAGCGCGCCGAAGGGCACGCCGGCCCCGATGTCCCCCCGGGAGAGGCCAGGTGGTGGCATGGCAGGTAGTTCCCGCGGTTGACCGCCCGCTGTGTCCCCGCGATCGGCACGGCCCCGTTCCGGTTCGGTCGCGATTGCGAACAGCACGAGCACCCCGTGCGCTCCGGCATCGGCCACGCGCACCGGCGTCGTTATGCCGCTGCTTCTCTTCGCGGCCTCGGCACCGCGAAGGCAGCGCCGGACGCCAGCCCGGCCGGTGGCCAACCGCTGTCAACGAAACCTCGGTAGTACCTGGGTGCGGCCCCCAGCGCAGGGGCCGCACCCAGCCTTGTTTCCAGGTTTGCGGCTACCCTTTCCGCGTGCGATTCGACGACAACGCGGATCTGGACGCCTCTGAGATCCAGGACATGCGCGGCAGCGGCGGGGGCGGCGGCATCGGCGGCCGCGTGGCCATCGGCGGCGGCGGGCTCGGCCTCGTCGGCCTGGTCATCTACTTCCTGTTTTCCCAGTTCGGCGGCATTCCCAGCACCGGGACCTCGCCCGCGGCGGGCGGGATCGGGCTCAGCGACGTCCAGTCCGGGCAGCAGTTGGACGCCGGCACGCTCGCGAAGAAGTGCAAGACCGGCGCCGACGCGAACCGCGACCACGACTGCGCGATCGTCGCGATCGTCAACTCCATCCAGGACTACTGGACGCAGGAGTTCTCCCGTTCCGGCCAGACCTACCGCAAGGCGACGACCCGCTTCTTCACCGGCGGCGTGCGCACCGGCTGCGGCGGCGCGACGTCGGACACCGGTCCGTTCTACTGCCCTGCCGACTCGTACGTGTACATCGACCTGTCGTTCTTCAACGAGCTGAAGACCCGCTTCGGCGCGAAGGGCGGGCTGTTCACCGAGGCGTACGTGCTGGCCCACGAATACGGCCACCACGTGCAGAACCTCACCGGCACGTCCAAGCGCGGCACCGGCACCGGGCCGACGTCCGGTTCGGTCCGGCTGGAACTGCAGGCCGACTGCTACGCGGGCGTCTGGGCCAACCACGCCAGCACGACCCCGACCAGCTCCGGGAAACCGCTGGTCCAGGACGTCACCCAGGACGACATCTCCCGCGCGCTCGACACCGCGTCCCGGATCGGCGACGACTACATCCAGAAGAACCTCGGCAACGGGCACGTCGACAAGTCGAGCTTCTCGCACGGCACCTCGGCGCAGCGCGAGAAGTGGTTCACCACCGGCTACCGCACCGGCCAGCCCGCGAGCTGCAACACCTTCAGCACCAACGATCTCGGCTGACCCGGGATACAGTCGGGCGCATGCACGCGATCACGATCCGCGAACCCGGTGCCCCTGACGTGCTCGAATGGACCGAGGTCCCCGATCCGGAACCCGGGCCCGGCGAGGTGCTGCTGGACGTCACGGCCAGTGCGGTCAACCGCGCAGACCTGCTGCAGCGGCAAGGCAACTACCCGCCGCCGCCCGGGGCGAGCGACATCCTCGGCCTGGAATGCTCCGGCACGATCGCCGAACTCGGCGAGGGCGTCGAGGGCTGGCAGGTCGGCGACGAGGTGTGCGCGCTGCTCGCCGGCGGCGGGTACGCCGAACGCGTCGCGGTCCCGGCCGGGCAGCTGCTGCCGGTGCCCGCCGAAATCGAGACGGTCGCCGCGGCCGGGATGCCCGAGGTGGCCTGCACGGTGTGGGCGAACGTCGTGATGCACGCCGGTCTCGGCGAGGGCCAGGTCCTGCTGGTGCACGGCGGCGCGGGCGGCATCGGCACGCACGCGATCCAGGTGGGCAAGGCGCTCGGCGCGACCGTCGCGGTCACCGCGGGTTCGCCCGAACGGCTCGAACGCTGCCGCCAGCTCGGCGCGGACCTCACGATCAACTACAAGGAAGAGGACTTCGTCGAGGTGCTGCGCGCCGAGACGAAGGGCGCCGACGTCATCCTCGACAACATGGGCGCGAAGTACCTTGGCCGCAACGTCGACGCGCTCGCCGTCGACGGCCGCCTGGTCATCATCGGCATGCAGGGCGGGGTCAAGGGCGAGCTGAACATCGGCAAGCTGCTGGGCAAACGCGCGAGCGTGTTCGCGGCCGGGCTGCGTGCCCGCCCGCTCGACCAGAAAGCGGCGATCGTCGCGGATGTCCGGAATCGCTTGTGGCCCTTGGTGGAACAGGGTTCGGTGCAGCCGATCGTCGGCGACGTGGTGCCGATGGCCGAGGCCGCGTCCGCGCACCGGATGCTCGAGGAGGGCAGCATCTTCGGGAAGGTCCTGCTGGCCGCGAAGTCGTGACGCGGCGCCTCAGCGCAGTTCTTCGAGCACCCGCACCAGCTGGTTGATCTCGAACACGTTGGAGTAGTGCGCGAGCCCGATCCGCACCGCTCCGCCGACCTCGCCGACGCCCAGCGACGCGAACACGCCGCTGGTGCCGTCGTCGGCGAACGCGCAGAGTCCTTGCGACGCCAGGTATTCGGCGACCTGGGACGCTTTCGCGCCGGCCACGGCGAACGCGAGCGCGGGGATCCGGCGCATCGCGTCGCCGATCACCATCACGTGCCGCAGCGAGCGCAGTTCCGTGGACAGCTGCGCGAGCAGGCCCGCGTGGTACGACTTGGCCGAGCCGAGCGACGTCACGAGCCGTTCGCGGCGGGACCCGGTCGCGGCGTCGTCGAGTCCGGCGAGGTAGTCGATGGACGCGACGACCCCGGCCAGCAGCGGGTAGGCGTGCGGGCCGAGTTCGAGCCGCGCGGGGCCGGTCGCGGCCGGGTCGAGCGACACCGACGAGATGCGCTCCAGCAGCTCCGGATCGCGGAACACGAGCGCGCCGACCGCCGGTCCGCCCCAGGACGGAGCGGAGACGACCATGACGTCGGCACCGAGTTCTTGCAGGTCAAGCGGCACGAACGGGGCGGCGTAGGTCGCGTCGACCACGACGAGCGCCCCGACGCGCTTGGCGAATTCGATCACCGTCGGCACGTCCGGCCGGGTCCCCACGGACCCGGACGCCAGCGTCACCGACACCGCTTTCGTCCGCGCGGACACGAGGTTCTCGTACTGCCACGCGGGCAGTTCGCAGGTCTCGATGTCGATCTCGCTCCAGCGCACGACCGCGCCGACGCGTTTCGCGGCACGCCGCCACGGCGCGATGTTGGCCTCTTCGTCGAGCCGCGAGACGACGATCTCGTCGCCGATCGTCCAGCGTTCGGCGAGCGCGTCGACGAGACGGCGCAACAAGACCGGCGCGCTCGGGCCGAGCACGACGGCGGCCGGGTCCGCCCCGACCAGATCGGCCACGGCCCGGCGGGCCGCGGTGACGATGCTTTCCGCCCGCTGGGAGGCCGGAAACGCTCCGCCCGGGCCGGACACCGGAGCCCGCATAGCTGTCGAAACGGCCGAAGCGACCTGTTCGGGCACGAGCATTCCGGCGGCGCCGTCGAAGTGAATCCAGCCGTCGCCAAGCGCGGGGAAGAGCCCACGGATACGAGCGACGTCGAACGCCATGGGGACACCGTACGGACGTGCGGTTTCGCGGTTGCCGCGGGGTTGGGCAGAACTGCCCGAACGGCCGCTAGGCTCGGGTCAGGACCGCCAACCGACGGGGATGGAGCATATGAGCGAGCCGAACTTCGGGGGAACGGGCGCAGCCGGGGACGCGGACGCGCCGCGCGTGGTCGTCGTCGGACCGGACGGCGTCCCGGTCGGCACCGCGCAGGCGGCACCCGAGGGCGAGGAAAACGAGTCCGTCGGCGACCTGGTCGAGGAACCGGCCAAGGTGATGCGCATCGGGACCATGATCAAGCAGCTGCTGGAGGAGGTCCGCGCCGCACCGCTGGACGACGCCAGCCGCAACCGGGTCCGCGAGATCCACCAGACGTCGGTGCGCGAGCTGGAGGAGGCTCTCGCCCCCGAGCTGCGCGAGGAACTGGAGCGCCTCGTGCGCCCGTTCACCGAGGACGAAACCCCCTCGGACGCCGAACTGCGGATCGCGCAGGCCCAGCTGGTCGGCTGGCTGGAGGGGCTGTTTCACGGCATCCAGACCGCGCTGTTCGCCCAGCAGATGGCCGCGCGGGTGCAGCTGGAGCAGATGCGCCGCGGCCTGCCCGCGGGGTCGTCCGGTTCCGGCGGCCACCCGGGCGAGGGGCACGGGCACGGCATCACCGGAACCGGGCAGTACCTCTAGCTTTCCGGGCTCTCCGGGCTTTCCGCGGCGAAGAACGCTCGAAGATCCCCGATCAGCAGGTCGGGTTCTTCGAGCGCCGGGAAGTGCCCGCCGCGCGGAAGTTCGGTCCACCGCACGATCCGGTCGGTGCGCTCGGCCAGGTGCCGCAGCGGAAGCCCGATGTCGTCCGGGAACACCGCGACCGCGGTCGGCACGGTCGACTTCGGCAGCGGTGCGCCCCACTGGACGTCTTGGTAGGCGTAGATCCGCGAGGACGACGCGGCGGTGCGGGTGAACCAGTAGAGCGAGACGTTGGCGAGCAGGTCGTCGCGGTCGATCAGGTCGTGGTCGGTGTTCGAGAAAGCCCGGAACTTCTCGGCGATCCAGGCCAGCTGCCCGGCCGGGGAGTCAGTAAGGCCGTAGGCAAGCGTTTGCGGCTTGGTGGACTGGATCATCGCGTAACCGATTCCGGTCCGCTGGAAGGCTCGGGCTTTCTCCAACGAGCGCTGCCCTTTCGCCAGCTCAGCCCCGGTGAGCCCCGCTAGGTCCGCCTCTTCGCGCGCTACCGCGGACGGCAGCATCGTCACGTGCGCCCCGATGATCCGCTCGGGGAATTGGACGGCGAGTTCGCGGGAGATCAACGCACCCCAGTCGCCGCCATGGGTGCCGAAGCTTTGATACCCGAGGCGGGACATCAACTCCGCCCACGCACGCGCTGTCCGCGCCGGTCCCCAGCCGCGGTCAGGCGTCGGCCCGGAAAAGGCGAACCCGGGCACAGAGGGAACGACGACGTGGAACGCCACGGCCGGATCGCCGCCGTACGCCCGGGGGTCGGCGAGGGGGCCGATGAGGTCGAGAAATTCGACGATCGAACCGGGCCAGCCGTGGGTGAGGACGAGCGGGATGGCGTCCGGTTCGGGGGATTTGAGGTGCAGGAAGTGGATGTTGGCACCGTCGATGGTGGTAGTGAACTGGGGGAAGCCGTTGAGGCGTTCTTCCTGGGCGCGCCAGTCGAAGCCCAGGCGCCAGTAGTCGGCGAGGTCCTGGACTTCGGGCACCGGAATGCCCAGCTCCCACGCCGGGTCGTCGAAGGGATCCGGCCAGCGCGCGTCGGCGAGACGACGGTGGAGGTCGTCCAGGTCGGACTGCGGGATGTGGATCCGGAACGGGGTCTCGGTCATGCGGAAAAGCTATGCGGGATTGCGGACCGTTCCGGTCCTCAATCGCAATGCCAGGAACTTAAGGCGGCGCTGCGGGTGCGTTCGAGCCTCGTCCGCCGAGGTCGCAGGTATGGCCTGGCCTGGGACGCGGGGTGTGCGGTCCGTGAGGGGAACCCTGAGGGAATCAGATTCCCTCAGGGTTCCCCTCACGGACCTGAAGACACGCGGCTTGAGTTCCTGGCATTGGTCCTCAATCGACGAGGGCTTCCCGTCCGTTCAGTTCCGGATCCGCCGCGCCCACCGTCGCCGCTGAGCGGGCGGCTCCTCCGGCGCCAGCGGCTCGGGCTCCGGCTCCGGTTCGGGCTCCTCGGGGACCGGGCGGACCACCGGCGCGTAAACCTGCTCGGCGACCTTCCGCTTGCTGTTCTTGAAGTCAGCCAGCGTCTCTTCCGCGTAGCCGCCCGCGGTCGGGCGGTCCGGGACCTGGGAGAGGTCTTCGAGCAGCGTCCAGTTCGAACCGAGCTCGGCGAGGGAACGGTGCTTCGTGGCGTAATAGTCCGGGTGGATGCTCACCGCGACGCCGGAGGCCCCGGCCGCGGCCGCCAGCATGTGAATGTGGAACCGGGTGGAAATCCAGGTTTGTTCCGGCCCGGCGGGAAGGCCGTGCGTCCAAATGTGCGAAAACGGATAAAACCGCGCACCCGGCAATTCGCGTTCGAGCAACGAAAAGACTTCGCGGTCGACTCGGGGCACGCCTTCGACGATGCCGATCTTCGCCGGGTCCGTCTTCCACGCGCGCACCATGGAAAGCACCGCGCCGGCCACCGCGCCGATGCCGACCTCGACCAGGTCGGATTGCAGGCACAGCATCACTTCGGGCAGGTCTTCGGCGCGGTCGTACCGCTCCGGCCCGATGGTGAGGAAGGCGTCGTCCAGTCCGACCGGGCGGCCCAGCAGATCCGCTGACGCACCGTCGCGGACCTCGACCACCTCGAACCGGTCGGCGAGCGCCTTCAGCAGCGGGACCGAACCTTCGCAAGCCGGCTGCAAGCCCTGCCCGGTCATGGCCGCCCGGCCGCCGGACCGTTCGACCGCGGCGACCGCGCCGGCCAGCAGGCCGATCTGCTTGGGCCACAGTTTGTTGATGTATCCCCCGCCGACGACGTGCACGACGTCGGCCTTCGCCAGCAGTTCGATGCTGTGGTGCAGCCGCGGCATCATGCCCGGGTTGTGCACCGCGTCGCGCACCCAGGCGGCGGCGCGCCACGGATCGTCGTCCGGAGCCTCCCAGCACAGCCGCCACAAAGTGTCGGTGAACTTCGCCCGGGGGTGAATGCCGTCGAGCAGGACGCTCGCCGGCCCCGGCGAGTGAGTGTCCACCCACACGTCGGCGTCCGGAGCGGTCTCCGCGAGATAAGCCAGCCAGCCCGCGGTGATGAGCTCGTCGCCGTAGTTGGGGTGGCCCACAGGTGCGACCAGGTGATACTGCGCACGCGAAGAAACAGACTCCGGGTGCGAAGTGCTGATTTCGGGGACCGGCATTGGCTTATCGTAACGTCGCGCACACTCTGTCAGACAGTACGGGTGAGAAGGGACGAAGCGGCCGCGCGACGGGTCGAGCCTAGCCCGGCGCGCCCCATCGGTACCCTCGTCCACGTGCATGCCACCAGCACGGTTCACGCAGCCGAACCCGATGTCTCGACTCCGGTTCCACCGTCGTCGGACAGCAAGACGTTCGGGCGTGCGATCGACGACATCAAGACCGGTTTGGCCTCCCGCGAGCTGTGGACCCATCTCGGCTGGCAGGACATCAAGCAGCGGTACCGGCGGTCCATCATCGGGCCGTTCTGGATCACCATCAGCCAGGGTGTCATCGCGCTCGGTCTCGGCCTGCTGTACTCGCAGCTGTTCCGGACGCCGATCGAGGTGTTCCTGCCCTACCTCTCCACCGGCTTCATCATCTGGGGCTTCATCCAGGGCTGCCTCACCGAAGGCATGGAGACGTTCATCGCGAACGAGGGCCTGATCAAACAGGTCCCCGCGCCGCTCAGCGTGTACGTGCTGCGCACGATCTGGCGGCAGACGCTGCTGCTGGCGCACAACATGATCGTCTACGTCGTGCTGCTGATCATTTTCTTCTCGGCACTCGATTCCCCGTATTCGCTGGGGTCGAAGGACGGCGTCTGCACTCCGGACAAGTACTGCCACCCGGGCCTGAGCTGGAACATTTTCCTCGCCATTCCCGGGTTCGTGCTGCTCGCCCTCACCGCGGGCTGGGCGGCGCTGCTGCTCGGCATCATCTCGACCCGGTTCCGCGACATTCCGCAGCTGATCAACTCGCTGATCCAGCTGATGTTCTACGGCACCCCGATCGTCTGGCCGGTCGACCAGCTGCTGTCCGGCGGCGCACGGGACGGCGCGTCGTGGGCGTTGCCGATCATCAAGCTGAACCCGCTTTACCACTACATGCAGGTGGTGCGGTCGCCGCTCATCGGGCAGGCGGTGAGCTGGACCAGCTGGGTCGTGGTCGGCGGCATCACCGTCGTCGGATGGGCGCTCGCGCTCGTCGCTATGCGCAATTACCGGTCTCGCGTCTCGTATTGGGTGTGACAGATGGTCAGCATTGACGTCCACAACGCGTACGTGGACTTCCCGATTTTCGACGCGAAGACGCGTTCGATGAAAAAGCGCGTGCTCGGCAAGGTCGGCGGCAAGATCGGCACCGAGCAGAAGGTGCCGATCATCGAGGCGCTGCACGACGTGTCGGTCAGCCTCCGCGAGGGCGACCGGGTCGGTCTCGTCGGGCACAACGGCGCGGGCAAGTCCACGCTGCTGCGGCTGCTCGCCGGGATCTACGAGCCGACCCGCGGTTCCTCGCGGATCGTCGGCAAGATCGCGCCGGTGTTCGACCTCGGCATCGGCATGGACCCGGAGATCTCCGGCGAGGAGAACATCATCATCCGCGGCCTGTTCCTCGGCATGAGCGCCAAGGAAATGGAGAAGCGGGTCGACGACATCGCGGAGTTCACCGAACTCGGCGACTACCTGCAGATGCCGCTGCGCACGTACTCCACCGGCATGCGGGTGCGGCTCGCGCTCGGCGTGGTGACCTCGATCGACCCGGAGATCCTGATCCTGGACGAGGGCATCGGCGCGGTCGACGCGGCGTTCCTCAACAAGGCCCGCGACCGGCTCAAGGACCTGGTCAAGCGGTCCGGCATCCTGGTGTTCGCGAGCCACTCCGACGA
This sequence comes from Amycolatopsis sp. CFH S0740, assembly GCF_004522315.1. Classification (NCBI taxonomy): domain Bacteria; kingdom Bacillati; phylum Actinomycetota; class Actinomycetes; order Pseudonocardiales; family Pseudonocardiaceae; genus Amycolatopsis; species Amycolatopsis sp. CFH S0740. Next base: position 198,061 of record NZ_SDLS01000015.1, read on the forward strand.
GTTCCTCTTCGAGCTGTGCGATTCGGCGATCTGGATGGACGAGGGACATCTGAAGAAGCAGGGTTCGCTGCGCGAGGTGCTCACCGAGTACAAGGGCCGCGACCCGTTCGAGAACATGAGCCAGGAAGGTCTCGAGCGCCTCGGCATCGAGCCCGCGACCACGACGAACGGCGGGGAATGATGGCCGGCGAGACGCGAGAGCTGCCCGAGGGCGCCGTCGTCGGCGTGGTGGTCACGCGGCACCGGCGCGAGCTGCTCGCGGACTCGCTGAAGATCATCGCCGCCCAGACCCGGCCGGTCGACCACCTCGTGGTGGTCGACAACGGCCCGGACAAGTCCGCGCGAGACGTCGTGGAAGCCTTCCCGCTGCCGTACACGTACCTCCCGTCGCACCGGAACCTCGGCGGCGCGGGCGGTTTCGCGCTCGGCATGCTGCACGCACTGTCGCTCGGCGCGGACTGGGTGTGGCTCGCCGACGACGACGGCCGCCCGGCGGACGAGCACGTGCTCGAAATCCTGCTGGAGGAAGCCGAAAAGCGCGGCCTCGCCGAGATTTCCCCGGTGGTGGCCAACATCGACGCCCCGGCGAAACTCGCGTTCCCGCTGCGCCGCGGCCTCACCTGGAAGCGCTCGTCGGCCGAACTGGGCACGGATTTCCTGCCGGGCATCGCGTCGTTGATGAACGGCGCGTTGTTCCGTGCGTCCACTTTGGACGTCACCGGGGTACCCGACCTGCGCCTGTTCTTCCGCGGCGACGAGGTGGAACTGCACCGCCGCCTGGTGCGGTCCGGCCTGCCGTTCGGCACGTCGCTGCGCACGACCTACCTGCACCCCGACGGCTCGGACGAATTCAAGCCGATGCTGGGCGGGAAATTCCACGCACAGGACCCGGAGAACGAGGTCAAGCGGTATTACACGTACCGCAACCGCGGGTATCTGCTGTCGCAGCCGGGAATGCGGAAAATCGGTGCGCTGGAAGTGCTGCGCTTCGGGTTGTACTTCGTGGGCGTGAAGCGGGACCCGAAGGCGTTCGTGCAGTGGCTGAAGCTGGTGCGGCAGGGACGCGCGGAGAAGTTCTACCGGTACTGACCCCGGTCAGTCCGTTGTGGACGATGGCTCCACCGTCCACAACGGACTCCCGAGTTATTCCCCGATGACCGGCGGCGCGGAACGGTGCCCGCCGTATTCCTCGTTCTCGTCGATTTCCATGACGAACGCGGGCTGGTCGTTGCCGTCGTCGTACGGACGGGCGCCGAAGCCCATGCCGGGGCGGGCCGGGGCACCGCCCATTCCGCCCGCCGCGACGTCCGCCGCGCCGGGGGACATAGCTCCGTCGCCGGGACCGAACGAACCGCCGCCGCCTCGGCCGACCTTGTTTTCGTGCTCCTCGTCGCTGCCGAAACCTCCGCCGCCACCGCCCATCATGCCGCCCATCGGCATCGCGCCCATGCCCATTCCGGCCGCACCGGCATTGCCGCCGCCGGGGGACGCCTGGGCCGCGGGCGGTGCGTAACCGGCCGCGGTGGTCGCGCTGTCCGGCATCGGCTGGTGGACCGCGCCGGTGAACTGGCTCGGGCCGCTCACGGTCGGCGCGCTCGTGTGCCCAGCCACCGCGGCACCGCCACCGGCACCCGAGGAGGCCGAGCCAGCGTCAGCCACAGCCGGAGCCGGAGCGGGCGCAGGGGCAGGAGCGGGCGCGGCGTCGTGGTGCTCCGGACCAGTCGGCATCGCCACCGCGGCACCGCCACCAGCGGCGACCCCGAACTTCGGCGGATGCGCGAAAGTCGGCTGCTTCGAGCCCGACGAGTACAGCGACGAGTCGTACTTCGACATCGTCTCCGCGGCCTGCTCGTGCGCGGAACGGCTGTCCTGCTGCTTCTTCAGCGTCGCGTCGATCTCATTGCTCATTTCGAGCGGGCTCGCGTGCGACCATTTGTCGAATTCCTCGGACCAGTCGAATGGGACCGCGTCCGGCATCGAGTGCTTCGCCGCCTGCGCGGCGGACGCCTGTTCCTCGACGATCTGCGCGGCCAGCTTCGCGTTCTGGCCATTCGCCTCGGCCCATTCGGCAAGGCTCACGAAATACGCCTGCGCACCGGCCGCCGCCTCGCCGCTCCACGCGTGCGCGGCCTTCTTCACGGCCTCGCCCAGCTGTGTCGCGAACTCCTCGAACGCCTTCTGCACCTCGGTGTACGCGTGCGACACCGAGGAAACCTGCTCCACGTCGAGATTCGACTCGACGTACGACTTCAGCTGCTGGTGCGGGTGCCCGAGGTAGTCGGCGTCCGACGGTGCGAGCCCCGGCTGCGGCGTGCTCATTCGGTGCCCTTCACGGTGCGGTGGGAGTCGATGGCCTGGTTCTCGTTCTCGGTGTAGACCCCGCCGGCGCGCGCGAGCGCATCGTCGGCTTCCTTCAGGATCCGGCCGAACTGGTCCAGGACGTCCAGCGCCGACCCGGGCGCGTCGGCTCCGCTCTTGCGGTCATGTTCGGCCACGGTGTGCCCGTACGGGTGGCTGCCGAGCTTCGGCGCGGTCGTCAGCGCCTGGGTCTGCGGCTTGAGCCGTTCCAGGCGGGTGACCATGTCGGTGAGCGCTTTGCGCAGGTCACCGAGTGCGTCGCCGTCGATGCTGAACCCGCCGGCTTTCGCGGTGCCGGCCAGCTTGTGCGTTTCGGCCGCGGCTTCGGCGATGCCCTTGGCGTTCAGCCCGCCTGCCGCCAGCGGATCAGTGCTCATGCGCCGGAGTTTACCGATGCGAGCCGCTCCGGTCAGGCGTTTGCCGAATAGCCTTCAAGCTGGGTGAACAGTTGTTGGGCCAGACGGGCATTGTCGGCGGGAGCGTAGGTGAGCCAGCGGTTGCCGTCGCTGGAATCGCGCGTGCTGAGCAGGTAGCGGCCGAGTTCGGTGTCGAACCACACGAGCGACGGCAGCGCCTTCTCGTGGCCGTTGCCGTCGCCCACGTACGGCGTGAACTCGCCGACCGCCAGCCGCGGCTTCTCGAAGATCCGCTGGACGGACCGCAGTTGCGGATTGTGTGTGCGCGGGCCGCTGACCCCGGCGAACGGGTCGTACGCGTCTCCCCGGACCGGCTGCTTCGCCGGCCGCGCGACGGTCACCGACTGCCCCGGCGCGGCGGGCGTGAGCGGCAGCAGGTCGACGATCGCCGGGACGATGCCGGTCGGACGGACCTCCTCGAAGGTGAACATCCCGTCCCGCTGGCAGACCAGCACCGCGAACGTGCCGTTGGACGCCACGCGCGCGAACAGCTGATCGTCGCCGAGTTTGGCCGCCGCGGACACCGCGAGGCCGGGCCGGGCGAACGTGGCGAGCGCGATCTGGACGTCGTCGTCGACGGTCCCGCGCCGCAGCAGGCCGCGGCTGTCGAGGTCGCGGAAGACGGCGTCGCGCACCGCCGCGCGTTCCTCGCCGGTGATGCCGATGTGCGGCACCTCGAACGGCAGCGGCGCGCGGCCGAGCCCGAGTTCGGCCAGCAGGAGATCCACCGCTGCCGGTGACAGCGTCAACGTGTACGGCACGACCCACCCCTAAATCCGGTCTCTCCCCGGGCGAAACCGTAGTCCACTCCGCACCGTCGCGGCCATCGGCTCCGCGACCGGGACGAGATCCGCTTCCGCTGTGAGCGGATCCGCTGTCGGCGAACCGCTCTTGCCGCCGATGATCACCCGCTGCTGCCATGGATTCATGGCAGATCCCAAACCAGCACTCGTCCTGCACCTCTCGGCCGGCGGGGAACCGTTGATCTTCCCGCTCACCGCCGACAGTTCCTCGACCGTTCAGGAAAAGCTCCCGGACCTCCTGAAACACGGCGGCGTCCACTCGTTGGAAACCCGGGACGGCAACACTGTTTCGGTAAATTTCGTCCACGTGGCCGCCGCTTATGTCGACGACCTGAGCCGAAAGGGCAAATTCGGCCTGTCCGTTTAGCGACGGGCGAGGGCGAGCAGTCCGGCGCGGATCTCCGGTCTGCTCGCGGCCACGAGCAGGAACGTCGCCTCGCGCACCAAGCGACCGGCATGTGCTCCGGCCAGTACGGCGCGGCTGCCCGTCGCCGCGGCGAGCGCGCCTGCCGACCGGTATGCCAGTTCGGCGCCGGCCGCGCGGGCTGCCGGGAGCTTGGCCGGATCGGCGAGACCAGCGTTGAGCCGACGGCGGATTTCGTCCTGTTCGGACCGCAGCGCCGTCGCCGTTTCCTCCTCGCCCGCCGCCTCGATCAAGCAGGCGCAGCGCTCGGCGAGACCAAGCGGCGCACATCCGTTGAGCCGTGCGGCAAACGTATTGCCAGCCACGAATTTGTCGTAGCTGACCTGGGCGAAAACCGATTCGTCTGGAATGAAGTGGTTGTCGAGTTTCAGCCGCACGGTCGCGGTTCCCTGCGCGGCCATGAGCGTCAACGGCTCGGCGACCAGACTGTGCCCGACTATCGGCGACACCAGCGCGTTGACCACCGTGTCGCCGTCGCGCCCCGACAACTGCAGCAGATCGATCGCGTCCCAGCCGCTCACGAACGGCGCTTCGCCGTCGAACCGGTAGCCGCCGTCGACGCGCTGGACGCGCACTTTCGGCGGCGTCGGAATCACGCCCGCGTACGCGACGCCCGCGCGCAGCCGTCCGCTGATCAGGTCCGGCAGATAGCGTTCGCGCAGGTCCGCCCGGTCCGTCGCGGCCAGCCCGGCGACGAGCCCGTGGTGCTGCAGCCAGGTGAACGCGGTGCTCAGGCACCCGCCGGCCAACGCTTCGAGCACCCCGACCAGCTGCTCGAGGTCGACCCCGGAATCCGGCGCGGCGAGACCGTAGAACCCCTCCTCGGCGAGCGCGTCGAAATGCGACCGCGGCACCACGCCTAGCCGGTCCACCTCAGCTGCCGCCGGAAACAACAGATCGTCGGCAAGAGCCCGCGCGCGGGAAACCAGGTCGGCCATGAAACCAAGCTACCCAAAAAGACAAAAAGGGCGTCCCGCCGAACGCGAGACGCCCTTTTCGGACCAGCTCAGGCAATCACAGCTCGTACAGCCGCTTCCAGTTCTCCCGCGAGGTGAGTTCCGGCATCGCGCGCTTGTACTGCTCCTGCACGCCGGCGCCTTCCTTGCGCAGCCGGTTGATCACCTTCGCGCCGCGCTTGGCGAGGTCGAACATCTTGACCTTGTCGTAGCTGCGAACGCGCACGCCTTCCTGCGACGCGTCGGTGACCACGGCGGTGTCGAACAGCGCGATGTGCCACCAGTGCGCCTCGTCGATCGGCACCGCGCCGAGCCCGAAGCGGCTGCGGCCGAGCACCTTGTCGAGGATGCGCTTGATCAGCACGAGCCGCTGCATGCTCGGCCGCGGCGCACTGTTGATGATGCCGATGTCGTTGGACGCGATGCCCGGCACGTCAGTGGCCTTGTGCCGCTTGGTCTCCGGGTACGCGTCGCGGATCCGGCGGATCTCCTTCATCGCCTCGACGCCGCCGTCGCGCAGGATTTCCGGGCCCTCCAGGAAGTCCTCGACCGCCTTGATCAGCGTCGCGGACAGGCCGTACTGCATGCCGAGCAGGTAGCGCACCAGCTGCGCCATCAGCACGCGGGAGAGCAGGTTCAGGTTGAACGGCGAGTGCAGCGCGGCGGTGATGATCGAGTTGCGCAGGTTGAAGTACCGGTGCCACTCGTCCCAGTCCTTCCAGTGGAAGTCCGCGTGCCACACGCCGGCGCCCGGCAGGGTCACCGTGGGGAAGCCGTATTCGCGGGCCCGGTAGGAGTACTCCGCGTCGTCCCACTGGAAGAAGAACGGCAGCGGGTAGCCGATGGCCTTGACGACCTCGTACGGGATCAGGCACGACCACCAGCCGTTGTACCCGGCGTCGAGGCGGCGTTCCTGGCGGTTCGGGGCCCCGGTCTCCTCGTCGACGCCGAGCAGGTCCGCGGTGGACAGCGAGTGCTGCACCGGCTGTCCCGGCTCCAGCGTGTTCAGCCGGGCGTACTCGGCGCCGACGTGCAGCTGGTTCGGGTGCAGCAGGTTGAGCATCTGGCCGCCGACGATGATCGGGTTGGCCGAACGGTTGGAGAAGGCCGTGACGCGCACGACGAGGTCCGGCTCGAGCAGCACGTCGTCGTCCATGAACAGCACGTTCGCGTGCTCGGTCGCGGTGTGCCCGGCCACCTCGTACAGGCCGCGGGTGAAGCCGCCGGCTCCGCCGAGGTTCGGCTGCTTGATGTAGTGCAGCTTCTCGCCGAGGTCCTTCGCGACCTGCTCGAAGCCTTCGCGCGATTCGACCAGGTCGGTGCCCTGGTCGGCGACGTAGATGGCGTCGAGGGTGTCGAGCGAGGACACGTCCGCGGCGAGCGCCTGGAGGTTCTTCAGGCAGTCGTCGGCGCGGTTCATGGTGCAGATGGTGACCGCGGTGGGGCGGATTGTCTCCGGCGCGTCGACGGTCCAGCGGACCTGCTCGACCCGCAGCGTCTGGCCGCCCTCGGTCTCGAGGTCGAGCCACAGCGCGCCGCCGTCGTAGAACTTGTCCAGCTTGCCGGTGAGCTCGACCTTGGCGCCCTTCACGCCGGACACCTGCTTGGCGTCGACCACGCGCGGGTCGCCGAGCATGTCGGACGCGCCGAGCGACAGCAGCCCGTCGCCGGTGACGACGGCTTCCAGCTTGACCTCGGTCGCGGTGGTCCAGCGCTGCCAGTAGCTGGCCGGGAAGCGGCCGAAGTAGGTGTTGCCGGTGACCTTCGCGGACGGCTCGAGCGTCACGCTGCCGCGCTCGCGCTGGGCGTTGCCCTGCACGACCTCGGCGTACATGTCCTTGCTGACGATCGGAGCCGGCCCGGCGTACAGCCCGCGCTGGGCCGTGAGCCTGCCTTCGGGGGCGTGTTCGGCGAACCGCGTCTGGCCTGCGGGGGCCGCCTCCGCGACCGGGGCTGCTTTACCGGGCATCGAACTCAGTTCTCCTTTACCGGCCGTACACGGAACACGACCCACTTGAGCATCACGAAATTGATCACGGTGGCCGTCCCCTGGGACACGACCCAGGCGAGGGTGGCCTTCCACGCCATCTCCGGCAGGACGTTCAGCATGAGCCGATTCACGCCGATCGTCACGAAGAAGGTCACCGCGTACAGCAGAACGAACCCGCCGATCTGGGCGTTCCCGTCGCGCTTGCCCTCGGCGAAGGTGAACCGCCGGTTCAGGAAGAACGCGGTCGTCGTGCCCACGACGAAGCTGATCGCGCGAGCGACGTCCGCCCACGGGGCCCCGTCCATGCCGACCGCTCGCAGCAGCGAGTACGTGCCCAGGTCGAGCAGGGCGCAGAAGCCGCCGATCACGCCGAACCGGATCAGCTGGCCCAGCAGACCGGGGCCCGCGGGCACCGGCTGCGCTTGGTCACTCTGCGGTTCTGTAGCCACCACTTGGAATACCTTCTCGGCCTATTGCGTCAGTGTCCGTATTACCCACTTCGACGCTCGGACGCTTGTGCCTTGATGCGCAAAGTGTAGAAGCGAGCACTTCAGGGTCACGTTCCGGGCGGTGTTCGGCGTGGCTACCCTGGTCCGCGTGACCCAAGCACCCGAGACACAGCGCCGCACGCTCACCGGCTGGGGCCGCACCGCTGGCACCGTCGCCGACGTGCTGAGCACCCGCGACGTCGACGCGATCGCCCGCGCCGTCGCCTCCGCAGGCCCGCGCGGGGTCATCGCTCGCGGGCTCGGCCGCTCCTACGGCGACCCGGCGCAGAACGCGGGCGGCCTGGTCGTCGACATGACCGTGCTCGACCGCATCCACTCGATCGACCCGGACTCCGGCCTCGTCGACCTCGACGCGGGCGTCAGCCTCGACAAGCTGATGCGCGAGGCGCTGCCGTACGGCCTGTGGGTCCCGGTCCTGCCGGGCACCCGCCAGGTGACCATCGGCGGCGCGATCGCCAACGACATCCACGGCAAGAACCACCACTCGGCGGGCAGCTTCGGCAACCACGTCGTGTCGATGGACCTGCTCACCGCCGACGGATCTGTGCGCACGCTCACCCCGGAGGGCCCGGATTCGGAGCTGTTCTGGGCGACCGTGGCGGGGATCGGGCTCACCGGGATCATCGTCCGCGCCACGGTGCGGATGAAGAAGACGGAAACGGCGTACTTCTACGTGGACGCCGACCGCACCTCGAACCTCGACGAGACCCTCGGGCTCTTCACCGATGGTTCAGACCTCAATTACGACTACTCGATGTCGGTGCCGGACTTGATCTCGTCCGACAGCCGCCTCGGCCGCGCCACGTTCTCGCGCGGTTCGCTCGCGAAGCTCGACCAGCTGCCGCCGAAGCTGCGCAGCAACCCGTTGAAGTTCGACGCGCCGCAGCTGCTGACGCTGCCGGACGTGTTCCCCAACGGCCTCGGCAACAAGCTCACCTTCGGCTTGATCAACGAGCTGTGGCAGAAGACCGTGCCCAAGAAGGGCGCGCGCGGCAAGATCCAGAACCTGACGCAGTTCTACCACCCCCTCGACATGCTGAGCGAGTGGAACCGCGCGTACGGCAGCAAGGGCTTCCTGCAGTACCAGTTCTCCGTGCCGTTCGGCGCGGAAGACCAGCTCAAGGGCATCTGCCGGGCCATCTCGCGGTCCGGGCACTACTCATTCCTGAACGTGTTCAAGCGCATGGGCGACTCGAACCCGGCTCCGATGTCCTGGCCCGCGCCGGGCTGGATGCTGAGCGTCGACTTCCCGATCAAGAACGGGCTCAGCCGGTTCTGCGAGGAAATGGACGAGATGGTCCTGGACGCGAACGGCCGCCTGTACACCGCGAAGGACTCGCGCACCTCGCCCGAGACGTTCGCGAAGATGTACCCGCGGCTGGAGGAGTGGCGCAAGGTGCGCGCTTCCGTTGACCCCGAAGGCGTTTTCGCCTCTGACATGAGCCGGAGGCTCGCACTGTGATCGACGCGGTCGGTAACCCCCAGTCCCTGCTGCTGCTCGGCGGCACGTCCGACATCGCGCTGGCGATCGCGGAGAAGTACCTCGCGGAGAAGCCGCTGCGGGTCGTGCTGGCCGGCCGTCCTTCGCCGCGGCTGGAGGAAGCCGCGCAGCGCTTGAAGGATCGCGGCGCCGAGGTGTCCACTGTGGCCTTTGACGCCAAGGACCTCGCGTCCCACCCGAAGGTGCTGGACGAGGCGTTCGCCGGCGGCGACATCGACGTCACGGTGGTCGCGTTCGGCCTGCTCGGCGAGGCCGAGGAGCTGTGGCAGGACCACGGCAAGGCGGTCGAGCTGGCGACGGTCAACTACACCGCCGCGGTGTCGGTCGGCGTGGCGCTGTCGGAGAAGCTCAAGACGCAGGGCCACGGCAAGGTCATCGCGCTGTCGTCGGTGGCGGGCGAGCGGGTCCGCCGGTCGAACTTCGTGTACGGCTCGAGCAAGGCCGGTTTCGACGGCTTCTACCTCGGTCTCGGCGAGGCGCTCGCGCCGCACGGCGTGCAGGTGACCGTCGTCCGGTCGGGGCAGGTCAAGACCAAGATGACCGCGGGCCTGAAGGACGCTCCGCTGACCCGGACCGCCGAGCAGGTCGCCGACGTCGCGGTCGAGGCCGCGCGCAAGGGCAAGGACCTCGTGTGGTCGCCGTCGGAGTTCCGGCTGGTGATGTCGATCCTGCGGCACGTTCCGCGGCCGATCTTCCGCAAGCTGCCGGTCTGACGTTATCCCGGCCCGGCCTCCACCGAACGGTGGATGCCGGGCTGACCGGCTCGACGATGTCCTGAGGCGCCCGCCGCGCCGAAACTCGGGACATGGGGAACGAATTCCGCTCGTCGCTGGCCGCGCTGCTGATCGACCTCGGCGCGCCAGTCGGCGGCTATTACCTGCTCCGGGCCTTCGCCGTCCCGCCCGTGTGGGCGCTGCTGCTGAGCGGTCTGCCGCCCGCGCTGCGCGTGCTGCACACGCTGGTCACCCGGCGTCGCGTGGACGGGATCGGCCTGCTCGTCCTGACGTTCCTGGCCGTCGGCCTGGCCACCACCCTGATGACCGGCGACGCCCGGCTGATGCTGGTGCGCGGAGCCTGGTTCAGCACACTGGCGGGCGTCTGGCTGCTCGCGAGCCTGGTCGTCGGCCAGTACCCGACGACCTACCAGGCGGCCCGCGCGCTGCTGCCCGGCCGAGGCTCCCGGCTGGACGCGGCATGGGAGGCCCGCCCGTCTTTCCGCCGGGTGTGGCGGACGCTGACCGTGGTGTGGAGCGTCGGCAGCTTGGTCCACAGTGGACTGAGCATCGGCATGGCGTACACCCTGCCGGTCGACGACGTCCCCGCGCTCGACGCCGGGCTGTCAGTCGCGTTTTTCGTCGGACTGCAGGTGATCACGCAGATTCTGCTGCTCCGGGAAGGCACCTTTCGACATGTGATGCGTCCGTCCACAGTGGACTATGCCCAGGGCTAATCCGGGTCTGGCGGCGGACGCAACCCGTCGACGAGCTTCGCCGGGTTCACCCCGAGCCCGTCGGCGAACTTGAGCAGGTTGTGCAGGTTGATGTTGCGCAAGCCCCGCTCGACCTGGCTGACGAACGTCCAGTGCACTCCAGCCGCCTCGGCCAGCTGCTCCTGATTGAGGCCAGCCTTGTGCCGGAACTCGCGCACGCGCTCGCCGATAATGCGCGCGGCAGCGGAGATCGGAGGCTTGACCATGGTCGACTAATCACACACGTCTAGCGCCAGCAAAACCAGAGCACAAATGACTAGAGCAGTTATGTCTATAGCGTTTATGTCTAGTAGTCGAGCACCTTTCAGAATCGCGTCCACCGCGGGTGATTGATCGGCTACCGTGCTACCTGTAACCAATTGCCGACACCAGCGTCGAGGGGGCACAGGTGTGGGAGGACACGGCGTTCATCGTCGCGAGCGGGCAGGCCAAGACGACCGCGTCGGACGGCTTCGTCCTGGAACCCGATGAGGCGAAACAGCTGCTCAGCAAGCTGACTGGGATCAAACAGAAGCTGACGACGATGCGCGAGAGCGCCATCAACCTATGCGGAATGAAGCCGCCGGCGCAGGATCCGTCGACGGTCGCGGCGCATGTGGCAATGGTCGGGGACGGCGCCGCAAAAATGGGAGCCTACTCATACGGCGGGGGTCACATCGATCTTCAACTCGCCTACGTCGATGAATTCATCCAGCGCATCGCGGAGGCGCTCGGCATGACAAGATCAAGCGATCACCAGCAGACGAGCCTCATTAACCGAGTCGACCACCAGGAAACGACCGAATGAAACTCCGCACGCCAATCGTCCTGCTCAGCTCCTTGGCCCTGCTCACCGCTTGTTCGGGCACCACCGGCGGACACCCAACGCCGGTGGCGAGCAGCAGTTCGCTGCCGGGCAACGAGGTGCCGCCCTATGGCGGTGCCCCCAAGGTCGAGAACCCGCTTCCCGACTCCGTGCTCTCCGGAAGCGCGTGCGATGCGCTCAGCCCCCAGCAGATCCGTGAGGACATCGGCGAAGGCGTCACCGGCAAACCTGAGGACGGACCTCTCGGCCCCAAATGCACCTGGTCTGACCAGCAGGGCGGCTCAATGCTGACGATCTTCTACACGACCAAGCAACGAGAAGGCTTGAGCATCATCTACAAACAGGTGAAGCCGCAGATGAAGCGGTTCGAGGTGGTTCCGCCCATCCAGGGCTTCCCCGCCGTCGCCTACGACCCGAAACCAGGCCCGCGAACAGATGGGTGCCATGTAGCGGTCGGACTCTCCGACACGCTCGAATTCGAGGTCGGACTTGACCTCGGCCTTTCCAACAGCGGCAAAGCTGACGCCTGCCGCCTCGCGGTCGAGGTCACGGACCACGCGGTGACCACGCTCAAGAAGAAAGCGGGGCGGTGACATGGGCTGGGTGGAGTCCACCAAGGCGCTGCTCGACAAATACCAGGAAATGACGGTGCCGATCGAGGAGATCGTCCCGCAGATCCAGGCAGCGCAGCCCGGGGTTTGGCATGAAGGAAGCGACATCGCCAAGGGACTCGCGCGGGATCAGGAAGCGGTCAGCCAGGACGTCTCAGAGATTCTCGGCGGTCTCGAATCCGTCTGGAGCGGCGCTTCGGCGGACAAGGTCTCGCAGCGGCTGCGAACGGTGCGTTCCTCGATGACCGGTGCGCAGCAAACGTTCCACGACAACAGCGGCACGCACGCTTCCGCGGCGGCGATGCTCGACAATCTGCGCAACCAGATGGCCCCCATGTCGGCGGAACCGCTCACGAACGCGCTGAAGAGCGGGAAGAATCTGTTCGACTCCGACGTGCTGTCCGAGATGCGCAGCCACAACGAGGCTTCGGCCAAGAATCTGCAGCTCTACCAGGAATTCACCCACCAGACCCAGTCCAATTCGGGGCAGTTGAAGTACGACTACGGCAAGCTCGGCGCGTACGACGGCGGCGTCACGGTCAACCAGCAGCCGAACGTCCCTGGTCCGGGTCATCCGCCAGCAGGCCCGCCAGGCCCCGGCGGTTGGCGGCCGGGAGGTCCTGACCCACGTGAGACTGGACCAGGCGACCAACCTCCCGGAGCGAGCGGGGCGGGCAGCCAGGTCGGCCCCGGTGTCAGCGGAGGCCACAACCGCGACAGCGGGCCGTACAGCGGCAGCCCGGGCAGCTACCCGCATTCGCCGAATCCGGCCGACGCGACCAGCACCTCCGGCTACGTCGAGCCGACCGGTTCCGGTCAGTCCCGGTTCACCCCTCCGGGGATCGGCGGGTACCAGCCCGGCGGATCCGGCCCGAGTTCCGGCGGGTCTGGTCTCGGCTACACCCCGGGCATCGGGTTCGGCTCGACCGGCGGGGAGAGCGGAGGCACCGCGATCACGCCCCGCGGTCCGGGCGGCGGTTCGCGGGTCGGAGCCGGAGAGTTCGGCCCGCGAGGCAGTGGCGGCGCGGGGACGGGTGCGCTGCGCGGAGGTGCGGCCGGCGAGCGCGGCATGCCCGGGGCCGGGATGAGCGGCGGCCGCGGCGGCAAGAAAGAAGACGACGCCGAGCACAACCGCAAGTACGTCCTCGACACCGACGACATTTTCTCCGACGAGGAAGCCACCATCGATCCCGTCACCGGCCTCCGGTCGACGCCGCCCACTCTCGGCGCATGACCGGGCTGGATTCCACGGTGCGGCTGCCGACCGCGGTGTTGTCCCTGGTGTGGGACATGCTCGATCTCGGCGAAATGCACCCGCTGCTCAGCGGCAAGCGGCTTTGGGTGAAGGACGGCGCGGACCGTCGGCTGCACGCCGAGACCATCGAGTACCTCACGCAACTCGGGCTCGCACGCGACGAGGCGCCGACACCGCACCTACGGGCGACCTTGCAGGTGATCGCCTACGCCGAGGGCGAATACTTCGCGCACTCGCAATTCAGCACCGGGACCGATCGCAGCGCGTTGGTCGCCCAGCGCGAGGCGGACGCGGTACGGGTGTCCGTGCAGGACGACGTGGTCGAGATCCGGCAGATCGCCCCGAACCGGCTGGCCACCGCGCTTTTCGACGCGCTTCCGCAGATCCCCGGCGCGCCGGTGCGCTCGGTGTCGATCGCGTCCGACGAGGCGCCGGACCCGTTCGACGAAAGCACCAGCGCCGAGTACCTCAATTCAGTCCTGGACCAGCCCCGCCAAGCGGTGCATCAGCTGTACGTCGGCCGCCGGGCCGGCGGCAGGCACCTCACCGGCGGTCCGATCTTCGCCCTGGACCTGGAAGCCGGCCGAGTCCTGACGTACCGGACCACCGACGACCGGACCGAGCTGATCCCCGGAGACCCGCGTGCGATCGTCAAGATCCTGAACGACACCTCCGCCGCCCTTTAGTCCAGCACGACCGGGCAATGCGGATTCGGCGTCTCCGCCAATTCGATCATCTTTTCCAGCCGCTCGCGAGTGCGTTCGAGACCGGAGATGTGCTCGTCGAGCCGGGCCTTTTCCTCCCGCAGCCGAACGCGCGATTCCGGCGTGCTGACGCCCGCGTGCAGGCACGGCATCAGCTCGCGGATAGTCGCGCTGGACAGCCCCGCCGCGTAGAGCTGCTGGATCAGCCCGACCCACGACACCGCGTCCTCGCCGTAGCGGCGCTGCCCGCCCGACGTGCGCGTCGACTCGATCAGTCCCTGCTGCTCGTAGTAGCGCAGCGAACGCACGCTGACCCCGGCGCGCTCCGCCACCTCGCCGATCCGCATCCGAGCCTCCGTGATCCGCACCACAAACACGAGAACCTGACATTGACGTCAGGATCCAGGATAGCCGTTGTCCCCTTCCGACGGCTTTTTCCCAGGAGAACCTCATGCAGATCGCAGGCTCGACCGCGCTGGTCACCGGTGCCGGACGCGGACTCGGCACCCACTTCGTCCGCGCCCTGCTGGACCGCGGCGCGGCCAAGGTCTACGCCACCGCTCGCCGTCCCGTCGACCTCGACGGCGCCGTCTCGCTGCCGTTGGACGTCACCGATCCCGATTCGATCGCGGCCGCCGCTGCCGCCGCCCCGGACGTCACCTTGCTGATCAACAACGCCGGAATCGCCTCCTTCACCGACCTGGTGACCGGCGACCTGGACTCGATCCGAGCGGAAATGGAGACCAATTTCTTCGGCCCGCTGCGGGTAATCCGCGCGTTCGCGCCAGGGTTGAAGAATGGCGCGATTCTGAATGTTCTGTCCGCCCTGTCCTGGGCGACCTATCCGGGCTCCGCGGGATACGCCGCGTCCAAATCGGCGGCGTGGAGCATGACCAACTCGGTGCGGCTGGAACTGCTGGCGCAGCACACACTGGTGAGCGGCCTGGTCATGGCCAGTACCGACACCGACATGATGGCCAGCTTCGACATCCCGAAAAACGACCCCGCCGACGTCGTCCGCGCCGCGTTGGACGGGCTGGAAGCGGGAGAAATCGAAATCATCGCGGACGCGGACAGCGCGACGGCGAAAGCCGGGCTGTCCGCGCATCCGACGGTGCTGTACCCGGCGCTGCTGGGCGACTGAGGTCGAGCGGGCAGGGATGCTGCGCGAATACGCCGTTCGCTCAGTTGCCTGTTCCGGAGCCGGTGCCGGTGCCGCCGCCGTTGCCGAACCCGGGGCCGTTGTTGCCGTTGCCGCCGTTCTGGCCGTCCGGGACGCGGTGGCGCTGGCCGGGGCCGCCGTCGTTGAAGCGGTGGCCGCCTTGGTGCTGGCTCATGCCGGGCCGGCCGGGATGGTGCGTCGCGGCCATGACGCCGCCGACGATCCCACCGCCGACCACCAGTCCCAGCACGCCCACCGCGACCAGTTGCGTGGCCCGGTGGGCGACGAACCGGCGGAAACCGCTCTGCTTCGGCGGCGGCAGGGGCATGCCCCACGGACCGGGCTGCGCGAACTGACCGGGCTGATTCGGCTGCTGATTTGGCTGCTGAGCGGCCGGACCGGCGTGCTGGCCCGCTTCCGCGGAAGACGCGGCTTGGCCCGCCTGCTCGGCAGACGGCCCGGGTTGACCCCCTTGGCCCGCCTGTTCGGCAGACGATCCGGGCTGGCCCAGCTGGCTGGTCTGCTCGGCAGACGGCACCGGCTGGCTCGGCTGAGTAGCGTCCCCCGCAGATCCCGCCTGGCCACCCGCGGCAGCCGGGCCCGCATCAGCCGAAGCCCCGCCCAGGTCCCCGGTCCGGCCGAACTGCTCAGTCGGTTCCTGCCCGGCAGGCTCGCCAGGCGAGGGGTTCTTTTCGTCGTTCATCGTCGGTCCTCCGGGCTGCGCGGGCGGGAGGCGGGGTGTCCCGGCTCCCACCCCCGAGGGTGACCGTCGATGCTGTGGAGAAGCTGAATCCCAGCTGTTTAAATCTGCGCGCCGTTCACAGGTAGAACGACAGGAACAGGGTCACGACCCAGGTCGCGCCGAGCACCTGCAGCACGCGGTCCTTCAAGGCGATCTCGTCCGGCGCGCCAGCGTTGCCGCCGTCCACGTCGACCGCGTACCGGAGCACCGCGATCACGAACGGGACCATCGACACGACCGCCCACACCGAGTTGTGCTCGGCCTGGCGGATCTCGAACGCCCACAGGCAGTAGGACATGATCAGGATCGCCGCGGACGTCGCCCACACGAAGCGCAGGTAGCTCGCCGAGTACTTCTTCAGCGAGGACCGGATCTTCGCGCCGGTGCGCTCGAACAGCATGATCTCCGCGTACCGCTTGCCGGCCACCATGAACAGCGAGCCGAACGCCGTGACCAGCAGGAACCACTGCGACATCGCGATGCCGCCCGCGACGCCGCCGGCCACCGAGCGCATCAGGAAGCCCGAGCCGACGATCGCCAGGTCCACCACCGGCTGGTGCTTCAGGCCGAAGCAGTAGCCGAGCTGCACGGCTTCGTAGACCGCCAGCACGATCGCCAGCCGCCAGTCCGCCGCGAACGACACGGCGAGGCCGGCGAGGAAGAACACCACGGCCGCCGCGTAGGCCACCGGGACAGGGACGATGCCCGCCGCGATCGGGCGGTTGCGCTTCGTCGGGTGGGCCCGGTCGGCCTCGACGTCGACGGCGTCGTTGATCAGGTAGACCGACGAGGCGGTGAGCGAGAACGCCACGAACGCGATCAGCGCGTCGATGACCAGCTCGGTCCGGTTCGTCGCCTTGGAGAACGCGAAGAACGGCGCCGCGAAGACGAGGACGTTCTTCACCCACTGCTTCGGCCGCGCGGTCTTGATCACCCCGAGCACGAGGCCCACGGGGCTCGTGCCGGAGGTCGGGGTCGGGGCGGCCGGGGATTCAGGCTTCTCGACCTTCTCGGTCTTCTCGACCTTCTCGGTCGCCTCGGCCGCGTCGGTCTTCTCGGCGGCCGCCTCCGACACTTGCGCGGATTCGGCCGTACCGGACGCGTTTTCGGTTCGCTCGTCGGTCGTTTCGCTCATCGCTTCTTGGTCAGCTTCCGTCGGATCAGACCGCCGACGACGCCTCCCAGGGCGGCTCCGGCCAGAACGTCTGTCGGATAGTGAACGCCGAGCAGCAGCCTCGAGGCGAGCATCGGCGGTACCAGGGCGGGGACCAGGTTACGCCCGGTCAATCCGGAGTAGAGCACCGCCGCCGCTGTCGTCGACGTCGCGTGCGACGACGGGAAGCTCAGCTTGCTCGGCGTGCCGACCAGAACCTCCACGCTGGGATGGTCCGGACGGCGTCGCCGCACGACGCGTTTCACGGCGATCGACGCGGCGTGCGCGCCCACCACTCCGGCCGACGCGACCAGCCAGTCTTTGCGCCGGTCGCGGTCCACCGCCGCTCCGAGCAAGCCCAGCGCGAACCATCCCGCGCTGTGCTCCCCGAACAGCGACATTCCCCGCGCGACCTGCACGGTGCCCGGCTTCTTCAGCACCTTCTGGGTGCTGGAGAGCACGGCCACCTCACCGCGCGGGGTGTCCTTCTCAAGCATCGATCGACCCGTCCAACGGCGCACCGTCGGTCAGATGCGGGGCGATCTTGTTGTCGAACATCGACAGCGCCGACCCGATGGCCATGTGCATGTCGAGGTACTTGTACGTGCCGAGCCGCCCGCCGAACAGCACGTTCTTCTCGCGCGCCTCGGTCTTCGCCAGCTCGCGGTAGCTTTCCAGCTTCTCGCGGTTCTCGGCGGTGTTGATCGGGTAGTACGGCTCGTCGTCTTCCTTCGCGAACCGGGAGTACTCGCGGAAGATGACCGTCTTGTCCTTCGGGTAGTCCCGCTCCGGGTGGAAGTGGCGGAACTCGATGATGCGGGTGTAGGGGACCTCTTCGTCGTTGTAGTTGACGACCGACGTGCCCTGGAAGTCGCCCGTCTGGGCGACCTCGGACTCGAAGTCGACGGTGCGCCAGGTGAACCGGCCCGCCGAGTAGTCGAAGTAACGGTCCAGCGGCCCGGTGTAGACGGTCGGGGTGCCCGCCGGGATGTGCTCGCGGACGTCGAAGTAGTCGACGTTCAGCCGGATCTCGATGTTCTCGTGCTCGGCCATCTTCTCGAGCCACGCGGTGTAGCCGTTGACCGGCAGACCCTCGTAGGTGTCGTTGAAGTACCGGTTGTCGAAGGTGTAGCGGACCGGCAGCCGGTTGATGATGTTCGTGCCGAGGTTCTTCGGGTCGTTCTCCCACTGCTTCGCGGTGTACCCGCGGATGAACGCCTCGTAGAGGGGACGGCCGATCAGGGAGATCGCCTTCTCCTCGAGGTTCTGCGCGTCCTCGGTCCGGAACTCGGCGGCCTGCTTCGCGATGAGCTCGCGCGCCTCGTCCGGCGTGTGCGACTTGCCGAAGAACTGGTTGATCAGGCCGAGGTTCATCGGGAACGAGTAGACCTGGTCCTTCACCCGCGCGAAGACCCGGTGCTGATAGCCGGTGAACTCGGTGAAGCGGTTGACGTACTCCCACACCCGCTTGTTGGACGTGTGGAAGAGGTGCGCGCCGTAGCGGTGCACCTCGATGCCCGTTTCGGGCTCGACCTCGGAGTAGGCGTTGCCCCCGAGGTGGTGGCGGCGCTCGAGGACCAGGACCTTCTTGCCCAGCTCGGCCGCGGCCCGTTCGGCGATGGTCAGGCCGAAGAAACCGGACCCGACGACGACGAGGTCGTAACCGCGAAAGTCGTCTTCAGTAATCTTGGCGGAGTTCGTGTGCTCGCTCACGGGCGCTCAGGGTACGCAGTCGCGCGACCGCGTCCCGAACCGACCTCGGCATCCCGCCAGGTTTTACCGGCACTACACACGTGAGAAGCATGCCTGCACCAGACACCTTCTGGACCTATCTAGGCGCGGTCGCCAGCTACGTGGCCGTGCTGGCAGTCCCTGGCGGCCTCATCGGCCGGGCCGCGGGAGTGCGCGGGTGGGCCCTCGCCGGGTTCGCGCCGCTGCTCAGCTATGCCGTCACCGGCCTGGCTGGGCCCTGGTTGTCGACTGTCGGTCTCCCGTACAACGTCTTCACCGCCGCGGCCTGCACGCTGCTGCTGGCGGGGGTCGCGTGGGGAATCCGGCGGCTCTGCCTCGTCCGCGGCTGGATCACCCCGGGCGCGGAGGAGCCTCCGGTCGTCTGGAGCACGCGCGCGCAGTGGTCGGTCGCCGCGTGCGTCGCGGTGGCGACGGCGCTGTCGATCGCCGTGGTGCTGTCCGCGCGCGGCGGGACGACGGCGGTCTTCCAGCGCTGGGACACCGTCTTCCACGCGAACGGCATCCGCTACATCGCCGACACCGGCGACGGCTCGCTCATCGGCATGGGCAAGATCAACTGGTACCCGGACGGATCGTTCTATCCGAACGGCTATCACCTGGTCGGCGCGCTGGTGTACCAGATCTCCGGGACGAGCATCCCGGTCACGCTGAACGCCATCACCATGCCGGTCGCGGGCATCTTCGCGCTGTCGATGGTCGCCCTGGTCCGCCAGATGGGCGGCCGTGCGGTCTTCGCGGGCTGCACGGCCCTGATCGCCGCTGCCGCGACGACGGGCGCGTACGAGTCGGTGTCGAGCGGCCTGCTGCCGTACGCGCTGGGGATAGTCCTCACGCCGCTCACGGTGGTCGCGCTGCAACGCTTCCTCGTACGCCCGGGCGTCGACACCGGCCTGGTCTTCGCGCTGTCCGCGGACGGTCTGCTCACCGCGCACTCGAGCGCGCTGTTCGGCGGTGTCCTCTTCGCGGCACCGCTGGTGCTGCAGCGTTGGTACCGCTCGCTTCGCGGGCTTCGGGTGGACGGTGTGCCTGAAGGGCGCAACGGGCTGCGCGTGATCGGCGGCGACATCGTGCGCACAGTGCCGGTCATGGCGGCCGCAGTCGTCTTCGCCGCGCCGCAGATCCTGGGCGCGATCAAGTTCACCTCCGGCTCGTACCCGTACCAGCCGTGGAATTCGGACCTGCCGGTCCTGTCGGCGCTGAACATGCTCGGCACGTTCCAGCAGGTGCTGCACACGCCGCAGCTCTGGCTCACCGTGCTGCTCGTGGTCGGCGTGCTGGCCTTCCGCACCCTCGACCGGATGCGCTGGCTGACCCTGTCCGCGATCGGGCTCTCCGGGCTGTTCGTGCTGGTCACGTCCTACGGCGCCTCGCCGCTGGTCATCTCGCTGTCGCGGCCGTGGTGGAACGACCGGTTCCGGCTGATGGCGCTCGCTGCGATCCCGCTGTGCCTGCTCGCCGGGCACGGCATGGCGGAGCTGCAGCGCTGGACGGCGCAGCGGATCCGCTCGATCAGCTGGGCGAAGGCGCGGCCGCGGGTGGTCTCCCGGCTCGGGATCGCGGCGGCGGCGGTCGTCGTGGCCGTGACCGCGGTGCTGACCGGCGGGTTCTACCGCACCGCGAACGCCACCGCGGTGTCGTTCCTGTACTACAACGGGCCGGAGGGCGAGGTCACGCCGCCGGTCAGCCCGGACGAGATCGCGGCCATGGAGTTCCTCGGCCGGATGCACATCCCGCCGGACGAGAAGGTGCTGAACGACCGGCTCGACGGCACCGCGTGGATGTACGCGCTGACCGGCGTGCACCCGGTGGCGGGCCACTACGACGGCGGCGGCCCGGTCTCGCCGGACGCGACCTACCTGGCGCTGCACTTCCGCGATTACGACCTCGACGTGCGCGTGCGCGAGGCGGTCCAGCGGCTGAAGGTGCGCCACGTGCTGGTGGGCAGCGGTTCGATCGCCAAGGGCGCGCCGATCTCCCCCGGCCTGCGCGACCTCATGGGCAGCGATTTCCTGCAGCTCGTCTACCGCAATCCGGGCGCGCAGATCTACACGATCATCAGGTGACTCTCGTGACCGCGGCCTCCCCCGGCCGCGGTCACGAGGGGCTACTCGGCCTTGAGGCCCGGCAGCACTTCTTCGACGACCTTTTCCAGCACCGATTCGTGCCCCTCGTACGGCCCGCTCGAGCGCGGCCAGTGCGCGATGACGTCGGTGAAGCCCAGCTCACGGGCCCGTTCGGTGGCCTCGCGGAACGCCGCGACGCTGCTGAGCGAGAACACTGGCGCCGCGTCGAGGCTCAGGTACCGCTGGATGCCCGCCAGGTCCCGGCCGGCCGCTTCGGCCCGCTGGTCGAACGTGGCGACCAGCTCGGCGATGCCGGTCCACCATTCGTCGAGGGTGTCCCCGCCGCGGCCGGTGGTGACCCAGCCCGCGCCGAACCGCGCGGCCAGCGTCATGGTGCGCGGGCCGTTGGCCGCGACCAAGAACGGCAGCCGGGGGCGCTGCACCGTGCCCGGCAGGTTCCGCGCGCCGCGCGCGGAGTAGTACTCGCCGAAGAAGTCGAAGTTGTCGGTCATCAGCAGCCCGTCGAGCGCCTCGACGAACTCGGTGAAGCGGTCGACCCGCTGCCGCGCGGTCAGCTCCGGAGCGGCCAGCACCTGCGCGTCGTAGCGCGAACTGTCCACGCCCGCTCCGACGCCGAGCACGAACCGGCCGTCGGACACGTCGTCGAGGGTGATCAGCTCGCGCGCGAACGGCACGGGGTGCCGCGCGACCGGAGAGGCGACGAAGGTGCCCAGCCGGATCGTGGAGGTGACCATGGCGGCCGCGGTGAGGGTGGGCACAGCGGAGAACCACGGCCCGTCGACCAGCGACCGCCAGCCGAGATGGTCGTAGGTCCACGCGTGGTCGAAGCCGTACTCCTCGGCCGCGCGCCACTTCGGCTCGGCCGCCCACCAGCGGTCTTCAGGAAGAATTACGATGCCTGCTCGCACGAGGCCGACCGTAACGTCCGGCACTGACATTCGCTCGAACGGGCGGCGACCGGGAGAATGGGAGACGTGGAGAAACCCCGGTTGATCGCGTCCGACGTCGACGGCACCCTGCTCGGCCCCAGCGAACAAGTGACGCCGCGCACGGTGTCGGTCGTGCAGCGGGTGCTGGCCGACGACGTGCCGTTCGTGCTGTGCACCGGCCGCCCGCCGCGCTGGATCGCGCCGATCGCCGGACCGCTCGGGCTGACCGGCTACGCGGTGTGCGCCAACGGAGCCGTGCTGCTCGACATCGGCACCGACTCGGTGGTCGCGGTGCACGGCGAACTCGAGCCGAAACTGCTGCACGACCTGGCCTCGGCACTCGACAAAGCCCTGCCCGGCTGCCGGCTGGCGGCGGAACGGATCAGCACCGGATCGGTGGACCACGAACTGCGCAATTTCGTGATCGAGCCGGAGTACCACAACCCGTGGGGAGACGAGGAGAGCCGGATCGCGCCGCGCGCCGAGGTGCTGGGGAAAACGGCGATCAAGCTGCTGGTCAGCCGCCGCGGGATGACGTCGGAGGAGATGGCCGAAGCGACGAGCGCGGTGCTCGACGGAGCGGTGGACGTCACTTACTCGTCCTCGGGCGGGCTGATCGAACTGTCCGCCCACGGCGTGACGAAGGCGACTGGGCTCGCGGATATCGCCGAGCGCTTCGACGTGCCCCAGTCGTCGGTGATCGCCTTCGGGGACATGCCCAACGACGTCGAGATGCTGCAGTGGGCGGGCCACGGTGTCGCGATGGCCAACGGCCACCCGACCGTGCTGGCGGTGGCGGACGAGGTAACCGGACCGGCCGCGGAGGACGGGGTGGCGCAGGTGCTGGAGCGCTGGTTCTAGGCGCCCCATGGGGTTGTTTCAGTAGCGCGGTGCGCGGCAGCGGTGCTTGGCAGGACGCTGCGTGCCTCGGTCGACTGGGCGCGTCGGCGGCTCCTCCCCCGAGGCCCGTGAAGGGCTCCTTCAGGGAATCTGATTCCCTGAAGGAGCCCTTCACAGACGTCAACTGGAGCGGAGAAGCAACGCCGCCCGGTCGACGCCGCGCATCGCCGCACGCCGCACTACTGAGAAACCCCAATGAGGATTTTTCATCCTGTTGTTGCTGGTGGGGGTGGGT